>NZ_FMUY01000011.1:0-97689 GCF_900101325.1 Pseudobutyrivibrio sp. AR14 | reverse complement strand
AAATGGTTCTGAGGGTGTTATGGGCGATTTTGGAATGAACTTAGAAAAATATAAAGCAGGTTTTGTAATATATTTGCAGCTGCCGCTAGGATGGCGGCAGCAGTGGTCACGCTGAGACACGATGTCGAATGTGCCACGGTGCATATATATACAAAACCTGCTTTTTAATTTTTCTTAGTGAATGTATCATGAGCCCATAACACCCTCTTAAGAATCATTTTATACAACTGCCATTAAAATTAATTATGTGTCCGCACGGGTAGCCTACATTTTTGAAAACAATGTATTCTTAAAAAGACGCATGCTAGATGTTCACTCTTTGCATATTGAAAAACTATAATATTCGCAAAATTGTTTCCACACCCCGGTGGCAGGCCGGGCAGGGCGGGGCAGGGTAATTAAAAGCATAAGGGCGCTGTGAAAGAAGAGTTGTTGGCAAATAAAAAAACTCCCAGGGGATGCCTGGGAGCATGTGGCTTAGTTGTCGGCGCTTTCTTCCTCTTCGTCTTCTTCGGTGACGATGTCTTCCTCTGCGTAGCTTGGGTCTACAACCACGTATTTGTTGGATTCTCTAAATACGGTGTCGGAGCTACCCATCTGGCATACGGTGATTATGTCGCCGTTTTTAACGTCTGAGGCCTTGATTGAAAGAACCTGGCCTGATTCGTATTTGGTAGGTACCTGTTCGCCGTTGACAAATACCTTGGACCATTTAGTAAATTGCTCACCGTAAATGTGGTATCTGCCATTGAAGAAGTAGGCCTTGTCAATTGTGACATCAAGTACACCCATTTCGATTTCGGTAGGCTTATATGAGGTACCGTATTTGTAGGTGTAGCGGTTACCATACATGATGTCGTATTGGAGTAAACGCAAATCATTCATGTAGTCGCCTGTGCCGTATTTCTTGCCCTCGGCCATAACACGCTGGTGATATGCGTTGATGTTGCCGTTGTGAATACCAAGTCTGTTAAGGTACTCAGAAACAAGCTGGTATGTAGTGAGGTCCTTGTCCTCTTTTGGCATACCGAAGTTGTTCCATGTGAAGTATTTTGTCTGATAGAGGTCACCTGTAGCGACTTCATCCTCTGTAAGTCCCATAGTAGGGAGGTGATCTCCGAACATGATAACAAGTGTGTCCTCGCCTCTGGAATCAAGAGCATCAATGTACTGCTTAAGGAAATCATCTACGTTGTAAATACGGTTTACGTAGTATTCCCAAGCGTAATTCTCGCCCTCTGTTTTGCCGTTGGCTTTAACTTTGATAGCTGGGTCAGTCTCTACTGGGTAAGTAGGGTAAGAACCGTGACCTTCTACAGTGATTGTGTAAACAAAATCGCTACCAGCAGTTGAATCCATGGCATCCATTGTGCCTCCGATGAGAATGTCATCAGTAGGCCAGTTGCCAAGTGGAGTGTATTCTGTAATATCAAGCATTTCCTTAGAAGAGAAGGTATCAAAGCCCATCATAGAAAATGCGTTAGCTCTAGAGTAGAAGTTACCGCCATTGTTGTGGACAATGTGTGTGGCGTAGCCATCATCGTGAAGTACGTCGGCATAGCTTTCTACGTCAGTTTCCTTAAGGATAGTCTTCTGTGGGTACTCACCTGGGCCAAAGAAATTGCAGCTAAGGCCTGTGAGAATCTCAAACTCAGAGTTACATGTACCTGCACCAACAACAGG
The DNA here is from genome assembly GCF_900101325.1 of Pseudobutyrivibrio sp. AR14. NCBI lineage: Bacteria > Bacillati > Bacillota > Clostridia > Lachnospirales > Lachnospiraceae > Pseudobutyrivibrio > Pseudobutyrivibrio sp. AR14. The sequence goes on along the minus strand of NZ_FMUY01000011.1, from coordinate 96,006 downwards.
AACAATACAGTGACCTGTCGAGTAGTTGTCCTCAAGATAGTGAACGAAAGGAATTGGATCTTCGCTTGTCTCAAGGAATTCACACTCAGAAACATCATAGAATGACTCGAGAAGCATAACAACGATATTAGGCTTATTGTCACCAGTGTCGATTTCTGTGACTGTAAGATTGCCATCTGACTGACCATCCTCGCCAGCTATATCGTAGGTTGTAGTCTGGATTGAATCCACGTATGCTTGGTCAGCTTCGATGATGGATTTAATCTTTGAGTCTGAATAACCAAATGGTCTGTTCATACCTCTATCAAGTACCGAGGTAGAAAAACCATACAAATAACCGTAATCAAGATAACCCTGTGAAAGGTTGCCAAAGTATGATGTCATAACACCAGAGCTTCTAAGGAAGATGGTAGTAGGATAAAGAGATATGAAAAGTGCAATTACAAGCACAAGTCTCTGCCAGAAAGGCTTCACATCTTTTTTCTTTGGACCAAACTTTGCGTAAATAACTAATATAATAATGTAGATGATAAGTGCAATAATGGAAATGATTGCTTGTGTTGCTGAAAAGTAATTGCTATCCTGCATAGTCAGCAAATCGCTTATCATATAAAGGTCGGTGTAACCAAAAGGCGATACACGGTTTAGTAGGATAATACAGTTAATAATACCGAGTATTATAAATATCATACTGATAAATAGTCGCCACCAGCCCCTGCGTCTACTGAGGAATACAATGCTAAGTGCAACAAATATACAGTAGGAATTAAATAGGAAAGGACCGGTGTGATCTACTACGAAACCACAGGCCTGAACCAATGAGTGTCTTGATAGCCACTCCATAATAAATACAAGTAACATAGAAAGTGGAATGTGCATCCAAAATGCATAGTCAGTCCACAGTTTTATCCAACCTTTATGAAATTTTGAATCGAAGTACCATTTGACTGCCTTTGAATTAGCAAGGGCAACAAACGGCTTTTTTATTATCTGACGTCCTTGTTTAAAAAAGGCGCCGATTTTGCCAAAAATCTTTTTCATGAGCCCTCCGATTATGTTAAACTTATCTTTGAAACATAATCCAACGGATTATAACACTTTATTATATATTAGGCAAGAAAGCGAGATTCGTTTTAAATGAAGCTTCAATTTCACAAGAAGGGTATACCTACAAATGTTCTCAAGAGAATGGCTGTGCTATTTGTGGTATTTATCATTTCTGTAGTTTTTTTTGAAATAATAACAAATATATCAGAAAGCGTTAAAGTTAGTAAGCAATCAGATGCAACGCTTCCTATAGTATCTATCAACTTTTTAGGCGATGCATCAACAGAGCTACATGGCTATGTTAATGAGATGGACCCTGCTTATATGAGAGATGCCATTATTCCTCTCGATGGCAAGAGAAATGTTAACATATCCATCCAGTGCAAGGATTTTGATGTGGATTCGTTAGAGTACGCTATTTTATCCCTTGACACGCAGAGAAATATTTCAAAAAACAAGCTAAATTTCAATAAAAAAGGTGACATAATTACAGCTAGCTTTCAGGCTGAGAATCTTATTGAGAAAAATGAAGAGTACCTTCTTGTTTTAACCATTAAAAATGACGAACGTGAAGTATACTATTACACCAGAATTATGCAGCCTGAGGGATGCAATGAAGAAGATATATTGGATTTTGCCCAGTATTTCCACAAAACAGCACTTTCCGATGATGCTGGCGACCTGGCTACATATATAGAGCCTGATCCATATACAACTAGTGAGGATTTAAGTCATGTAACCATTAATTCGTCTTTGTCACAGGTTGCATATGGTACCTTTGATGGCAAACAGGTGGGAGATGTAAGAGTATCACTTACGGATATCAGTACCAATTACATCACTTTGACATTTAACTACTTGCTCACTAGAAAAAATGATGATAAAAGCGAGTATTATACCTGTTCAGAAGATTTCAGAATTAGATATACAGCGGACAGAATATATTTACTTGCCTATGACAGAACTATGGAGCAGTTGTTAGATGAGGATTCTGTTGTTATCAAGAATAATCTTTTGAATATAGGTATTACAGATCCAAATGTACAATATCTCTCTAATGAAACAGGTACAATAGTATCATTTGTACAAAATGGTAGCTTGTATGAGTACAATCAGACTGACCGTAAGATGAAGGAGATATTTACTTTTGTAGATAACCCAACAGATCCTAGACTTACATATGACCAGCATCAGGTACTTCTATTAAATATAGATGAATCAGGAACAATGGATTATGTGGTTTATGGATACATGAATTCAGGAAACCACGAGGGTCAGTGTGGAATCAATCTATTCCATTATGATGCTATAAACGATGTTTCTACGGAGCAGGTGTTTATCACTACTTCAAGCTCATATCAGATACTGAACGCTAATTTCTCAGAGTTACTGTACGAGACTGCAGATAATGATTTTTACATCATGGTAAATGGTACATTGCTTTACATGTCCCTTAATGAGCTTACAACCAAAGAGCTTATGACAGGTCTTGACGATGCTCAGTATGCCGTATCTGGCTCAAGAAGATATTTAGCATGGATGGATGAAGCCACAGTGGCTGAAGTAATCCACATTATGGATTTGGAGACTGGCTCAAGTTTTGATATAAAAGCTAATGAAGGTGAGGTTCTTAAGCCTCTTGCATTTATAGAAGATGACTTTATTTATGGAGCAGTTAAAAAGAATGACATTATGGTGGATGGTGCAGGATCAACTATCTATCCAATGTACAAGCTAACTATCTCCGGTATCTCTACAGGCAAAGCATATGAGCAAAAGACTTATCAAAAGAGTGGTTACTATATTAATAATATAGATTTACAGTCATATACAATTTATTTGGACCGCATCAAGATAGATGCTGATGGAACAATTCTTCCTGCAGAGGAAGACACTATTAAAAATAGTGTAGGTGAGCAAAACAAGGCAGTTCCAATTAACACAGCCATGGATGATGTAAAACAGCAGGTTGTGATATTTAGTATGACTCCATTGGAGGAAGATGAAAAACTTGGAAAAGTAGATTACGAAATGACTGGTCTTGTGCTTGCTGATGAAAGTAGAACTGTTTCTGTAGCATCGGCAACTAGTTCAACACAGTACTTTGTATATGTAGGAAGTAAGGTATCACTGGCCACAGATGATTTGATAGCTGCTATAGCAGAGGCAGATGCTAATATGGGTATCGTACTTGATAACGAGCCAAAATATGTATGGAAACGTGGCCGCAAGTCATACCAGAACACAATTACAGGTATAGCAGTTGGTTCTAGTGATTCCGAGGCTAGTGGAATGGCAAGAGCACTTTCGGCGATGCTAGTTCATGAAGGAGAAAATGTTCAGGTTCACAACCTCATAGAATCAGGAGAGACTCCTATTTCAATACTTTCAAGGACATTGAAGGGATATGACATACTAGATTTAACTGGCGCTTCATTAACCCAGGTTCTCTACTATGTAAACCTAGGAAATCCGGTATATGCTTACACCGGTGATGATACAGCAGTCCTAATTGTTGGATATGATGCAGCTAACATTATTTACTTTGATCCTATGACCAATACAAACTCAAAGATGGGATTAAGTGATGCACAAGAATATTTTGAAACATACGGAAATGTATTCGTAAGTTACATAAATTAATAAGATAAAATAAAAGGCCTGGTTCGAAAGAACCAGGCCTTGATTTTAATATTCGCCAGCTTTGTACCTGTTGATAAGCTTTTCGATACGTCCATAAGGATTGAGAAGCTCTGAGATAGAGCAGTCATGATTAAGAGTATCGATGATATATGCGATGTATTTAGACATGTCACACTTGATAAAGTAGTCTCTGTCCTGAATCTCCTGTGGGAGATATGTAAGGTTTGTAGTAACCACCTTGTAGATGATGCCGTCAGCAACTGCCTGATCGAACTTGTCCATTCCGTTTGTGAAAAGACCAAATGTTGCAACTACGAAGATGCGGTTAGCATTGCGCTTTTTAAGCTCTGTAGCTACATCAATCATAGACTCGCCTGAAGAAATCATATCATCTACGATGATAACGTCCTTACCTGCTACATCGTTACCTAAGAACTCATGAGCAACGATTGGATTACGTCCGTCAACAATGCGGCTGTAATCACGACGCTTGTAAAACATACCAACATTAACACCAAGCACTGATGCCATGTATACAGCTCTCTTTGTACCGCCCTCATCTGGTGAAATGATCATAAGGTGGTCATTATCAAGAGTTAAATCCTTGCAGTTCTTAAGGATACCCTTAAGGAACTGATATGTAGGAGATACAGTCTCAAAGCTGTATAAAGGAATAGCATTCTGAACACGTGGGTCGTGAGCATCAAATGTGATGATGTTATCAACACCCATGTGGATAAGCTCCTGAAGAGCCATAGCACAGTCAAGAGACTCGCGGCCGCTACGACGATGCTGTCTTCCCTCATAGAGGAAAGGAATAATAACAGTGATACGCTTAGCCTTGCCCATTGCAGCTGCAATGATACGCTTTAAGTCACAGTAGATATCGTCTGGACTCATGTGGTTCTCATGACCACATACAGTGTAAGTAAGGCTATAATTAGTAACATCAACAAGAATGTATAAATCAAGTCCACGGACAGATTGATTTATAACACCCTTACCCTCGCCTGAACCGAAACGAGGACACTCTGCGTCTACGATGTAAGAATCGCTGCGATAACCAGCAAGTGTAATAATAGACTGGTCGCTCTTGCGCTCCTGTCTCCACTGAAGGAGATAGTCGTTAACCTTCTCAGCAATCTTTGAACAGCTCTTGTGAGGAATTAATCCTAACTCAGCCATTGGGGGTGTGTTTTCCAACACGATTTCATTGTTTGGCATGTTTTGCTCCTTGAATAATATTTAATTGTTAATTACTTTCTTTATACGAATATCCTCGCCTATTAGTTTGAGAACGTCATAGTTAGAGAATACTCTAGAAGTAATGCGTTCACTGTAAGTGTCTCTCATCTCTTCAAATGAGAGATTAGTAGAAATGATAGTGGATTTGTTCCTAAGGAGTCTCTCGTTGAGACACTGGAACAATCTCGCTGTAGTAAAAGAATTCTGGAACTCAGTTCCTAAATCATCAATTATCAATAAATCACAATCAAAAATCTGGTCGTGAATGTCTGCTACATCAGCGTTTTTCTTGAAAGTCTGCTCCTCGAAAACGCGGAAAAGCTCGAAGGCTGTAAAGTAGATTACAGATACGCCCTCGTCCAAAAGTGCCTTAGCAATACAGTTAGAAAGGAAAGTCTTTCCGCAACCCGTCTGCCCAAGCAACAAGAGATTACCACCTTTTTCTTTAAAATTCTGCACAAAGTTTTTAGCTCTTTCTAGGGCTATTTGTGCAGTGGCACGGGCGCTAACCTCAGAATTACCCTCAAAATAGTTTTCGTCGTATACATCTAAGTCATAAAAATCAAAGTTTTCTTTTGAAAGGATATTGCTGATGTTAGATTGCTTGTAAATGATATTAATGGCTGCCTGCTTGAAGCAATGGCAGCGCTTGCCATTGATGAAACCAGTATCCTTACAATCAGGACAATCGTAAGGAGGCTCTAAATAGTCAACAGGAAATCCATGTGATAATAGAAGTGATTCTCTGCGCTCTTTGAGCTCGTTAAGGCGGCGCTTTGACTCAGCTGCAGCCTCTGATACATCTTTTCCATCTAGTATTGCTGTGATAGAAGTAACTGAAACGGAAGAAGCCTCTGCGTCAAGTTCTGCAAGGGCTGGGATGGCCTCGTACACTTCATCTGTACGATATGAAACAATTTGGTTGTTACGTGACTGCTTATGATTATATTGACGCATAAGCGCATCATATTGTTCGTTTGATAATGCCATTTTTCTTCTCCCCCTTTATGAAATCTAGTACCCCAATAACTTCTTCTCCAGAGCCTCATAGTTGTAATCGCGCTCTGTAAAATTCTTGAATTTGTTGTTAGTAGGCTTTGACTTAGCTGTAGTAGCAGAAGTCTGACGAGCCTTTGCAAAAGAATCCTTTGCTGAGTTCTTTGCCTGGAAGTCCTCATCAAGCTTAGCAATGTCATCTAAGCTCTTAACAGATGCTTTGTACCATTTAGTAAGAATAGAGTCCGCATACTTAAATGATGGTCTATTAGTCTGTGAGATTGTTCTAGAGCAAGCCTCGCAAATGATATCTAAACTAAGGCTATAAGTGTTAGCCCATTTATCAATATAGTTGAGCTCCGACTCAACCAAATCTCTTCCTGAGATACCCATGGCCTTTTTGATGCCATAGACTGTGTTGTTTCTGTCGGCGCTAGTCTTTCTGGCAGCCTCGACTGTGGTGATACCGTCCTCTGCCCAGTTTCTGGCAACAGTATCCATGTAGTGGAAGCTAGTGTGACCGCCGTCGATGCATGTCTCGATAAGATACTGAATCAAATCTGGAGTCATGTGTAAGCTGTCGTACCAGAAAAGTAAAGTAGTTGTATCGCTAGTAGAAAGTGGACGACCAAGATAAGTCTGAGTAACGAAAAGCAAATCGCTAACGTCGGCCTCTTCCTTGAAAGCCTTTAATTCGTCAGGGCTGTAATTTGGTCGTACAACCTCTAGCTTGTTTGTTTTATTAGTGATAGGTGATGGATTATGATCTGGTGCGCTAGCAACAAATGGGCTAGCACACGCAGCATAATCAGCTTGTGGTGCAGAATCGAAGGTGTTCGCATCCACTAAACAGATTCCTGAAAGCTCATTATCTGAAGAATATTCAAGATGAAGCAGGCCCACTTTCTCCCAATAAGTGAAAGCTCGCATTACGTCTTTTTCTGTGTGGTCTAAGCAGTCCGCCAACTGCTCGATGGAAAATTCGTATCCATCTTTATTTAGACAACGAAGTAGATAAAGGTAAGTCTTGACGTATTCCCCATTGGCATCTTTCATGAAATCATCAATAAAAGTATTAGAAACACAAGTAAAACCCGAGTTATTACTAGTGTGCAACATGATGTCAGCCATAAAATTATCCTCTCCTCGTAACTTGAGGCAAATTATATCAAAGGATGAGCAAAAAGAAAAGGGCATGACCCCCGCAAAGCCTTGTAAATAAAGGGTTTGTAAGAATTGTGGACAATGTGGATAACCCGTATACTTACCATAAAAAAGGCAAAAAAAATCCACATTTAGGTCAAGGGAAAAACCCCTTCAAAAATGTGGATAATGTGGATAACTATTTGTTAAGTAGGTTTTCGCCTACTAAATACACATCTCCGGCGCCCATAGTTATCAACAGGTCATTGTTAATAAGATTTTTTTCTAAAAAATTTTCACAGGCATCGAATGAACCTAAATAATGTACCTCTGTGCCTAGCTTTTCTATTCTATCTGCAATGTCTTTTGCGCTGACACCATAGATATCTGGCTCTCTAGCTGGATAGATATCTGCAAGAACAACCATGTCTGCTGCTGAAAGTGCCTGAGCAAAATCATCAAGGAAGCTCAATGTTCTGGTGTATGTGTGAGACTGGAAGCAAACAATTAATCTACCGTGAGGATAGTTCTTGGCAGCCGCCAGGCTAGCCTTAATCTCTGTTGGGTGATGAGCATAGTCATCAATAACAGTAGCCCCATTAAAAGTACCCTTGTATTCGAAGCGGCGATGAGCGCCACCGAATTTAGCAAGGCCTGCGATAATGTGCTTGTAATCAATACCCATCTCAAGGCAAAGTGCTATAGCAGAAAGGGCATTGCTTATGTTGTGATCGCCAGGTACGTTAAGAGATACTCTCTCAAGAGGTGTGCCATTAAATACAGGAGTGAAGCTAGCATAGCCCTTTTCATTATATGAAATATCAGAAGGGACCATATTAGCATCGCCCTTAAGTGCGTAAGTGATTACCTTGCATTTAACATCCTGAGTGAAGTAGTTAACATCATCTATTTCATTATTAATGATAAGTACACCGTCAGCAGATGTGTTTTCCGCAAATTTCTTAAATGAAGCGCGAACATTTTCAAGGTTCTTGAAGAAATCAAGATGATCTGCTTCTACATTTAAGATAATGTTGTATTTAGGGAAAAATGAGTGATAGCTGTTAGTATACTCACATGCTTCCGTAATAAAGATATCACTGTCGCCAACATGAACGTTGCTGTGGATGGCATCCAAAATACCGCCAACAGAAATAGTTGGGTCGCTTGCTGTCTCAAGGAGAATCTGGCTGACCATGGAAGTGGTAGTAGTCTTGCCGTGTGTTCCAGCAACTGTGATAGAGCGATTGTAGTTCTCCATAATTTCGCCAAGTAGCTCGGCTCTAGTAAGCATTGGCTTGCCAGAGGCCTTAGCCGCCTTGAACTCTGGATTATCCTCGTGGATTGCAGCAGTGTATACGATGAGGTCGATATCATCTGTAATATTAGCTGCAGCCTGTGGATAATTAATATTTGCTCCAAGAGCACTTAAATGCTCTGTGAGCTCTGATGATGCACGGTCAGATCCTGAAATAGTAAATCCGGCACCAAGTAATATCTCAGCTAAACCACTCATGCTGATGCCGCCAATTCCTATAAAATGAACGTGAATCTTGTCATTAAAGTTTATTTTGTACATTTCAATTCTTCTTCCTTATATTTTAATAAGTAGTAAAAAAATCCAACATATCAACATTACCCCCAATTGGATTTAGTTTCAAGAGTTTTATTGTGCTATTTTAGCAAAACATTTAGTGAAGTTTACTTCAAATTGTCTAACAATTAACAATCCTTTCGTAAAAATTATGAATATTATTGCGTGCAATTGAACACTTTGTTATACTAAATGCATAAGATTGTGAATTTCTTTAGGGATTTGCGTGATTAGGGGGAGTTCTTAGGGGTTTTTATATGGGGACATCCCTCATTGACAGCATGAGAAAGGCAGATGATAGGGATGATTAGAAAAGAAATGATCGCAATGCTTCTTGCTGGCGGGCAGGGGAGCCGCCTGGGCGTGTTGACGTCAGACGTAGCAAAGCCAGCAGTCTCTTTCGGAGGAAAGTATAGGATTATCGATTTTCCTCTTTCAAACTGTATCAATTCGGGGATTGATACCGTTGGCGTTCTAACTCAGTATCAGCCGCTGGTCCTAAATTCTCATATTGGAATTGGTATTCCATGGGATTTGGACAGAAATAATGGTGGTGTAACAGTACTTCCACCATATGAAAAGAGCGATACAAGTGAGTGGTATTCCGGAACAGCCAATGCTATTTTCCAAAACATTAAATACATGGAGAATTATAATCCAGAGTATGTGCTTATCCTTTCAGGCGACCACATATATAAGATGGATTATGAGGCCATGCTTGATTTTCATAAAGCAAAGGGTGCAGATGTAACTATTGCTGTTATTCCTGTGCCAATTGAAGAAGCTTCAAGATTTGGTGTAGTTATTACTGATGATGAAAAGCGCATTAGTGAATTTGAGGAGAAACCTCCTCAGCCACGAAGCAATCTTGCTTCCATGGGTATCTACATTTTCAGCTGGAAGGCTCTTAAAGAATCACTTTTAGCACTTAAGGATCAGAGCAATTGTGATTTTGGTAAGCACGTGCTTCCTTATCTTCACGAGAAGGGCTCACCGATGTATGCTTACGAGTTCAACAGCTATTGGAAGGATGTTGGAACCCTCGGCTCATATTGGGAAGCCAATATGGAGCTTATTGATTTGATTCCAGAGTTTAACTTATACGAAGAGTTCTGGAAGATATACACCAATCAAAATATTATCGAGCCACAGTTTGTTGCTAGTTCAGCAGTGGTTGAAAAGGCAATTATAGGAGCTGGAGCTCAGATATATGGAGAGGTTTATAACTCAGTACTTGGTGCTGGTGTTGTAATAGAAGAAGGAACAGTTATCCGCGATTCAATTATTATGGAAGGTGTTACCATCGGTAAGAATTGCGTGATAGACAAATCGATTATCGCCGAGAATACGGTAGTAGGCGAAGGCACAGGAATAGGTCAAGGAGAAGAGGCACCTAGCAAGTTGAATTCCAGCATATATGGATTTGGTCTTGCGGTTATAGGTGAGAATTCAACTATTCCAGCCCATGTAACTATTGGAAAAAATACAGCTATCAAAGGCGAGACTAGCGATGCAGATTATCCTGACGGACAGCTGGCTAGTGGCGGCTACATTATCAAGGCAGGTGATCGATTATGAAAGCATTAGGAATTATACTAGCGGGTGGAAACTCAAGCAGAATGCAGCAGCTCACCGATAAGAGAGCCATTGCTGCTATGCCAATAGGAGGCAGCTACAGATGTATCGATTTTGTCCTTTCAAATATGACAAATTCGCACATACAGACAGTTGCCGTACTTTCACAGTACAATGCAAGATCTCTTAACGAGCATCTTAATTCGTCAAAATGGTGGAACTTTGGTAGAAAACAGGGAGGTCTCTTCCTATTTACTCCAACAGTTACTACTAATAATAGTTGGTGGTATAGAGGAACCGCAGATGCCATTTGGCAAAATATTGATTTCTTAAAGAAAAGACATGAGCCTTATGTTATTATAGCAAGTGGTGATTGTGTTTATAAATTAGATTTCAACAAGGTTCTTGATTATCACATTGCTAAGCAAGCCGACATTACAGTGGTCTGCGCTAAGTTGCCAGAGGGTGACGATATTAACCGCTACGGAGTAGTGGAAATGGACAGAGATGGCAGAATATTGGAATTCGAGGAGAAGCCAATGGTTGCCAAATCAGACATTGTTTCAGCAGGCGTATATGTAATCAGGCGAAGAGCTCTCATTGATTTGCTTGAAGAATGCAACAAAGAGGGCAGATACAATTTTGTTACAGACATTCTCATAAGATACAAGAGCATGAAGAGAATCTACGGATATCGCATGGAAGGTTATTGGGCTAACATAGCTGACGTAGATAGTTACTTCAAGGCAAACATGGATTTCTTACGCAAGGATGTTAGAGATAGTTTCTTCCATACAGAGCCAGGAGTTTTTTCAAAGACTCACGACCTGCCACCTGCAAAATACAATTCAGGCTCGCGGGTTTCAAATTCTCTGATAGCAGGAGGATGTATTATCAATAGCACAGTAGAGAATTCTGTACTGTTTAAGAAAGCGTTCGTTGGCAACAATTCAGTTGTTAAGAATTGTGTCATCTTGAACGGAGCATACATAGGGGACAACGTGCACGTAGAAAATTGCATTGTTGAAAGCCATGAGACATTGCTCAGCGGATCCACATATATTGGGGAAAATGGAATCCGCATAGTAACCGGAAACAAGAATCGATACGACATGCCAGTTGGGGAGGTATAACACAATGCAAATTACAGACATTAGAATTCGCAAAATTGAGAAGGAAGGCAAAATGAAAGCGGTTGTTTCAGTAACAATCGACGAGGAATTTGTAATTCACGACATCAAGATTATTGAAGGAGATAAGGGACTCTTTATCGCTATGCCATCAAGACGTGGTTCTGAGGGCGGCTATAAAGACATTGCACATCCTATTCGCTCTACCACAAGAGAGCAGATGCAGACAATGATTCTTAATAAATATAAGGAAGAGTTCCCAGAGTAGGATTTATGTTTTTAATTGTTGGTCTAGGCAACCCAGAGAGGAAGTACGAAGGAACCAGACATAATGTAGGCTTTGAAGCTATAGATGTCATTTCTAAAAAATATGGAATAGAAGTCAACCAAAAAGAGCAAAAAGGCTTGGTTGGCAAAGGCATGATAAATGGCTACAAAGTTATTCTGGTAAAGCCTCAGACTTATATGAACCTTAGCGGAGAGTGTGTAGCACCTCTAGCTGATTATTACGATGTGGATCCAGAGACAGAGCTAGTTGTGATATCAGACGACGTTTCACTTTCTACTGGCAATATTAGAGTCAGAAAAAAGGGAAGCGCTGGAGGACATAATGGTCTTAAAAATATCATTGCATTGCTTGGCTCTAATGTATTCCCACGTATTAGAGTTGGCGTTGGAGAGTGTACAGATGGGGACATGGTTAGCCATGTGCTTGGTCGCTACGATGCTGAGGATAGAGAGCGCGTTGACGCGTCAATGGAGAAGGTTTTAGGCGCCGTGGAACTGTTTTTAGCAGGTGAATTAGATGCTGCTATGAATAAGTACAACGTTAAAGAAAAGCTTGATTAAATGGTAAAGGGCGTATCTTTTATGGATACTGCCCTTTTTGTGTGTGTTTTATTATTTACAATATGATATAAAAAAATTATACTTTAAAATGTAATGCAAAAAATAACATTATTATCTTGAATAAGAGGGAGATCAGAAGTTGGAAAAAAGTATTAAAATCAAAGCAAAGATGCTAGGCAATGTTGAAATATCATATCAAGGAAAGCCATTTACAATTGAGCGTAATAACACAACAAAAGTAAATCAGCTGTTTCAGATGTTATTATATTTTCCTAATGGATTAACTAGGGATCAGATTATGTACAATCTTTTCCATAACGAGGAGATTGCTGATCCATCTAACAGCCTTAGAGCGCTAGTTTTTCGTCTTAGAAGAGCCCTTCCTAAGGTAGGCCTTCCAGAGGAAGACTATGTATATGTAAAAAGAGGCGTCTACAAAATCAATCCATCAATTGTTGTAGATTGTGATGCTATCGAATTTGAGGAGGCAGCCAAAAAGGCGTTGGCATGTGAAGATGCTAAAGAACAGCTTCTTCTTTTACAGGCAGCTTGCGATATGTACACAGGAGATTTTTTGCCAGGACTTAGCGGTTCTGATTGGGTAATCACTGTTCAGGTACGCCTTAAAAAGCTATATGATCGATGCGTAAAGCAGATTTGTGAGCTTTCCATTGTATCAAAGGATTTCAAGACGGTATACGAGGTTTCCAGCAGAGCAAATAATTTTTATCCTTATGACGGATGGCAGACATATGAGATGCAGGCTTTGATTGAGCTTGGTAAGCCAAAGGAAGCTCTTAAGCTTTATGAAGATACAGAGAATCTCATGTTTGAGGAATTGGGCGTTTCTATTTCTCCGCAGATGACAAGACAGTTAGATCTTCTTGGTGGTCAGATTAAAAACAGCACTGACATGATTAGTGAAGTTAAGAAGAATCTCGACACCTCGAAGGAAGACATTGAGGGTGCCTTCTATTGCACTTATCCTAACTTTGTTGAGAGCTATAGATACATTAAGAGAGTAATTAAGCGTTCTGGTCAGGCTGCATGGCTTATGCTCTGCACTATTACAGACGGCAAGGGATTTGCACTTGATAGTTCAGATAGATTGACAACACTCGCTGAAGAGCTTTCAGAGGCAATTAGATTAGCTGCCCGCGGTGGTGATATGTACGCGAGATATTCTAATAATCAGTTTGTAGTGCTATTACTTGACATTACACAGGAGGACTGTGTACTAGTTCAGGCTCGAATTAACGAGAATTTGAGCAAGGAATCTAGAAAGAGATATATTAAGTACAATGTTGCTCCAGTTAATCTTCAGAGTGCAGGTACAGATGAGGATACAAGAGAGCTTAATGACATGATTCAAGGAGAAAAGTAATGGCAATATCAGCGAGAATGGGAAGAGCAGCCAATTGCATTGGCATTATTGTCGATAAGCGAGTTGATGGCTTTTCTGGAAGAATTACCCATAGATTTCAAAAAGATCCGGTGTTGTTCACAGATTTACCAGAGCTTTTTTGTAGAATAATAGAAGTGCTGGATGGATTGAACTATCCTGCTCGTAAAATCAACAAAAGACAGTTTAAGGGCTGCAAGGTGCCAGCTAAAAAAATCAAGCTTAAGCAGGGAATGAAACCTTCAATTCCAGTAAAAGACCTTTTAGGTGGTGAAGAAGGTTTTGTAGTTATGGTAGTTGGTCGTGACAACAGCACGATGCAGGGCATAGTATATGATTCTGCACTTGATAAAGATTTCAAATTCAACGGGGATATTGAGCTTTATCGAATACTCTACAAAAATTAAATACTAGGGGACACTGGAGGAAGCAAATGAGAAAAGTCAGCAATTTGCTTTCACTGATTGTTCTATGCGTTAGCTTAGCGGCTTGTGGAACCATGGGAGGTCCAGCCACTGAAGACTCATCAGGCACATCATCAGGTGGAGCACAGGCAAAGGAGTCGAAACAAGGAACTAGGGATAATACTATCCGAGTCCTTACTCCTGAGGCCAGTGGAACGGAAGTCTACGAAAATGATGATGCCTCTATTGATGTGAGCAATGCCAGCGATGGCTATGTGATGGTTGCATATAAAGGCTCGGCGGCTAAAGTAAGAATGCTAATAGAAACACCAGCAGGTAATACGTACAATTACCTAATGGATTTGGACGGTACCTATGATGTCTTTCCACTTTCAGAGGGAAGTGGTACATACAAAATCGGTGTTTACGAGAATCTGCATGATAATCAATACGCAGTGGCATTTTCGCAATCGGTGAATATAACCCTTAAAGATGAATATAGTATGTATCTGTATCCTAATGCTTACGTTCATTTTACTGCAAGTTCTGCAGCAGTAAAAAAAGGACAAGAACTTGCTGCTGGAGCAGACACGGATTTAGATGTGGTGGAGAATGTTTATCATTACATTACCAAAAACATCAAATACGATTATGACAAGGCAGAGACAGTTGAATCTGGATATGTGCCAGATGTGGATGAGACACTTGCAACAGGCAAGGGAATTTGCTTTGATTACGCATCTTTAATGGGGGCAATGCTCAGGTCACAGGGAATACCTACAAGACTTGAGATTGGATACGCCGGTACGGAATATCACGCATGGATTTCTGTATATACAAAAGAAACAGGATGGATAGACAAGGTGATTCAGTTTGACGGTAGCAAATGGACCCTTATGGACCCAACACTTGGTTCATATGCCAATTCAAGTACCATTAAGGATCACTTAGCAGATGATACGTATTACCAGTTAAAGTATAAATACTAATTAAGGTGGGGCTATGAGCGATAAAAATAGAAAAAAATTAACTTCTGAGGAACTGTATGCTTTCTCCGATGAAATGGGAATGATGATTTCCAGCGGAGTTTCTGCAATTCAAGGACTTACAATGATGCTAGATGAGTCTGCGGGAGGCGAGGAAAAAGAGCTTCTCACAGAAATGGAGCAGGTTGTAGGTGAGACAGGTTCCCTTTCTAAAGCAATTGATGATTCAAATGTATTTCCAGATTATTTTGTAGAAATGGCAAAGATGGGTGAGACTACCGGTAAAATGGATTCGGTGCTCACTAATTTGGCTGCCCATTATTCACGAGAGATGGCTATCAGCAATGCAATCCGAAGTGCGGTTACATATCCACTTATGATGGTTGCAATGATGCTGATTATCATAATCGTGCTTGTTACTGAGATTATGCCTGTATTTGACCGAGTATTTAAGCAGCTGGGTGGTACAATGGATGGTCTTTCTGGCGGCTTCCTTGCCTTTGGTAGTTTCCTTAAAGAGCATGGCATTATCTTTTTGATAATTCTTTTGGCAGTTATTGTGTACCTCATTGTTTTGAACAAATCAAAATGGGGTAAAAATCATAGAAATGGACTTCTATATAAGAGCCGTCATTTTAAGTCAATTCACTCTAAGATTGCAACTAGCCGATTCGCTTCCGCTATGGCAATGACTCTTTCAAGTGGTATGGATGTAATGACAGCACTTGACGTCAGCAGCCGTATTGTAGAGGCTCCTGAATTTGAGAAAAAGGTTGAAAAGTGCAAGGACGCCTTTGCAGAGAGCATGGACATAGGAAGAGCGTTTTCTGCATCTGGCATTTTTGGCGGATTATATGGTCGTATGGCTATTCTTGGCGCAAAGACAGGTAATATGGAAACTGTTCTTGAAAAGGTAGCCACTACATATCAGGAGGAGGCAGATGAGGAGATTAATGACTTAATCGCTGTTGTAGAGCCTACTCTTGTAATAGTTTTATCTGTTATTGTTGGAATTATTCTTTTATCTGTTATGTTGCCACTTTTGAACATCATGTCAGGGATGATTTAGTATGAGCAAGACTAGATTTGGAAGCCTAGACGGCATTCATCAAATTAAAAAGAAAAACTTTGCTAGTACCGCCATGGTATCAGCTTTGCTTTTTGTGCTTATTTTTATAGGCTTTCTGTTTGCTGTGTCAAAAGCTACAGAGGGGTCAGTCTCAGAGCAGAGACAGAGTCTATCGGATGCTATTGATAGAGCTGTTATCCAGTGTTATGTAACAGAGGGCAGATATCCTGAGAGTTTTGAATATCTTAAGGAAAATTACGGAATTATCTACGATGATGAGATGTTTAGAGTGGATTATGTAATTTATGGCTCTAACATGAAGCCAGACGTGACAATAATCAATCTACAGTAATTTGGAGGAACAGCTTTGAGTAAAGCGAAGAGTCGAAAACATAATATTGATATCATGTTCCTCATGATTTTATTTTTGATATTCACTTTTTCTGCAGTGAGTGTTCTTTTGATGGCTGTTAATTCCTATAGAAGTGTTGTATCTGCCAACGAAAGCAATGCCAGTGCAAGAACTGCTATTGCTTATATTAGGGAGGCAGTAAGACAGCACGATAATGAAGGGGCAGTTGATATCTCAAAGATTGACGGAACAGACTGCATTAGAATGGCTGAGGGAGAGGGCTTCTACTTGTATGTTTATGAGTATGATGGCTATCTTATGGCTCTTGAGGCAAAGGATGGTTCGGGGGTTACAGCTGATTTTGGCGACAAGATTTTAAAAATAAATAGTATGGATTTTGAGAAGGCATCAGATTCCAACACTATATATGTAAATATTGAGGATGAAAACGGCGAAAAAGAGCAGGTTAGCATAGGAATTAAATCTAGCGTTAATAAAACTCCTTTTATCGAAGAGCCTCAGGAAAAGGAGGGTGACCATGAAGAATAGAAATAATGGCTCCCGAATTTTTCTTACGGAGCTTATGTTTTCAATCTTTTTCTTTATCATAATAGCTGCTATATGTGTCCAAGCATTTGCCGGAAGTTTTGCTAAGAGCAAGGAAGCAGGTACACTTACGCAGGCAGTCAATGTGGCAACAAATGCAGCAGAAGAATATCTTACTAATGATGATTTTAGTTGCTTTACTCAGTACTATGATGACAATTGGCAAAAAATCGACGATGGAAGCAATGCCACCTACAAGGCAACTGGTATAGTGACTGATCCTGAGACAAAGGGCAAATGCCAGTCCATACATTTGGTGGTGTCTACAATAGAGGATGAGGAGATTTATTCGATAGTGGTTGAAAAGGCCCTTAAGGAGTAAATATGGAGCACGCAAAGAAAGAACAGAGATCAATTATTAATATAGGAACAAGCCTGATGGTTGTTATTCTCATTGGTCTTGCATTTGCAGTTATTGCGGCTCTTACTATTTCATCAAGCCACAACAACTATAATCTCAGTAAAAAGCTTGCTGACCACACTGATGAATACTATGAAGCAAGCAATCAGGCTTATGAGAAAATTGCTGAAAGTGACTGGGCAGACCAGGAATTTCAGGTAGATATTAATGACAATCAGATTCTCTCGGTTCAGGTTTCTGGAGGAGAGATTACAAAGTGGCAGGTAGAGAACACTGGTAGCTGGGATGCCGATAGCACTCAGCCTGTTATGACAATAGAAGATTAATCGGGAGGGACTATGGCAATAGACATCGTAAGCTATTTAACAGACGCAGTAAAAAAATATAAGGCATCGGATGTGTTTATTATCACAGGTCGTGAGGTTTCTTTTAGAGTTAATGATCTGGTTATGACACGTTCTGAATTGGAAAATCAGTATTCTGAAAAATCAGAGCCAGATGAGGGTCCTGTTATGCCTGCAAAGGCTGAGGAGCTAGTTGAGCAGATATACAAATTAGCGGGACGAGATATTGAAAAATACAAAGAGCATGGGGATGATGATTTCTCATTTGCAATAAAAAATGTATCACGTTTTAGAGTAAATGCTTTCAAACAAAGAGGCACTTATGCAGCAGTAGTGCGTGTGATTACATTTACTTTGCCAGATTATAAGGAGCTTATGATTCCTGAGTCTGTAATTAATCTTGCAAACGAGTCCAAGGGTCTTGTGCTTGTAACAGGTCCTGCCGGAAGCGGTAAGTCTACAACACTTTCTTGTATTGTCGATAGAATTAACAATAATTACAACAAGCATATTATCACTCTTGAGGATCCGGTTGAGTATTTGCACAGACATAGCAAATCAATTGTTTCTCAAAGAGAGATTCATCTTGATACAGAAAATTACGTGACAGCTCTTCGTGCCTCACTTCGTCAGAGCCCAGATGTTATCTTGCTAGGTGAGATGCGTGATGCGGAGACTATTTCTGTTGCAATGACTGCAGCAGAGACAGGTCATTTGATTTTATCTACATTACATACAATCGGTGCAGCTAATACTATCGACCGAATTATCGATGTGTTCCCATCAGAACAGCAGCACCAGATTGCTTTGCAGCTTTCTATGGTAATTAAGGCAGTTGTGTCTCAGCAGCTTGTTCCAGCTGTGGATGGCACCCTTGTGCCTGCCTTTGAAGTAATGACAGTTACTCCTGCCATTCGTAACATGATTCGTGAGAATAAAGTGCCTCAGATTGAGGGTGTAATCTATTCTAGTGACACAGATGAGATGGTTTCTATGGATTCGAGCTTGTATAAATTGGTTCGAGAGGGTAAAATCACTAAGGATACGGCCATGGAATATGCCGTAAACGCAGAAATGTTAGGAAGAAGATTAGGAGTTTAGAGAGAAAATGGAATGTTTTAAACCGATGCTGTTTTCTTGCATGAAAAAGTATAGCAAGGAACAGTTTGCAAAAGACGTAGTATCTGGAATCATTGTGGCAATCATCGCATTGCCACTTTCTATTGCACTTGCACTTGCTTCAGGCGTAGGTCCTGAGCCAGGTCTTTATACTGCAATAGTGGCTGGCTTTTTGATTTCATTTTTTGGTGGTAGTACAGTTCAGATTGCTGGACCTACAGCTGCCTTTGCTACAATTGTTGCTGGAATAATAGCTACAGATGGAATGGATGGACTTATCATCGCTACCATCATGGCTGGTATTATTTTGATTGTGCTTGGACTCATTAAGGCTGGCGCATTAATCAAATTTATTCCTTATACAATCACAACCGGTTTTACAGCCGGTATCGCAGTTACTATTTTGATTGGCCAGTTCAAGGATTTCTTTGGAGTAGATTTCAGGGGTGAAAAGCCAATCGAGACAATTGATAAGTTAAAAGTATTTTTCAGCAATATCGATACAATCAACTATCAGGCAATGATTGTTGGTATTGTATGTCTTGCAGTGCTTATTATCTGGCCTAAGTTTTTCCAGAAAATACCTGCATCAATCATCGCTGTATTTGTTGGAATTGCTATGGTAAAGGGTCTCAATCTTAAAGTAAACACTATTGGTGTTCTTTATCCAGACTTGAAGGCAGGCCTTCCATCTGTTTCAGTTCCACATTTTTCATTTGCACTTATTAAAAATGAGATGCCAAATGCATTCACAATTGCTATCCTTGCTGCTATTGAGTCCCTTCTTTCAGCTGTAGTTGCTGATGGTATGGTAAATAGCAAGCACAGAAGCAACCAGGAGCTTATTGGACAGGGAATTGGTAATATCGGTTCAGTATTGTTTGGCGGTATTCCTGCTACAGGAGCTATTGCTCGTACAGCTGCCAATATCAAAAATGGTGGTCGTACACCAATTGCTGGTATCGTACATTCAATTACACTTTTAGTTATTCTTGTAGTGCTTATGCCATATGCAAAGTTCATTCCAATGCCATGTATCGCAGCTATTCTTTTCCAAGTAGCTTACAATATGTGTCAGTGGAGACCATTTGCAAGACTTGTAAAATATGCTCCAAAGTCAGATATCATCGTACTTGTTTTAACATTTGTACTTACCGTAGTATTTGACCTTGTTGTTGCTATTGAGTGGGGTATGATTGTTGCTTGCATTCTCTTCATTAAGAGAATGAGTGAAGAGACTCATGTCAGCGGTTGGACATATCAGAAGGACGACGAGGAGTTTGTAGATGATCTTCGTCCAGTTGCTAAGGAAATCCGTGTATTTGAGATTACAGGACCACTTTTCTTTGGTGTATCAGATATGCTTGCAGAGAGCATTAATGTAAAGGACTTCACAAAAGTTTTAGTTATCAGAATGCGTTCAGTTCCAGCCATTGATGTAACAGCACTTCGTGCTCTTAGAGATCTTGTGGATGGAGCTGAGAAGAAGGGTGTCACAGTAGTATTCTCACATGTTAACGAGCAGCCTCGTCATATGATGGAAAAGGCTGACTTTATTAATCGAGTTGGTTCGGATAACTTCCAGCCAAATATCGATGCAGCTTTAGATAGAGCGGAAAAATTAGTAAATAATTAGTTTTTTAAATCATGGTTAAATTATGAAAACATTTCTTGAACCATTTAAATCACTTACAGCTGTAGAGTCTCTTAGAGAGGCTCTACACAAATATGGGAAAGTTTACGATTTAACTGGGTGTGCTGATAAGGCACACCTTATTTTTGGTATAGGCGTAGATGCAAAATACAAGCTTATCATCACATCAGATGAACTTAAGGCTAGAGAATTATATGATGAGTACCGTTTCTATGATTCAAATGTAGTGTATTTTCCAGCAAAGGATTTCCTGTTCTATCAGTCTGATATAAGAGGAAATGCTTTGACTAGAGAGCGTATGCAGGCTATTGAGGCGGTTATTTCGGAAAATAGCTGTACAGTAGTGACTACTATCGATGCTTTGATGAACAAGCTACCAGCCCTTTCTTATTTTGAAGATGGAGTTGTTGCTATTTCTGATACAGACACAGTGGAGCTTGAGGCACTTCGTCGCAAGCTTGTAGCTATGGGTTATGAAAATGTAGGCACCTGCGAGCATCCAGGCGAGTTTGCTGTCCGAGGTGGTATTATCGATGTTTTTCCTCTTACCAATGATTTGCCAGTTCGTATAGAGCTGTGGGGTGATGAGGTGGATAGTATTCGCTCCTATGACCCATCAAATCAGAAGTCTATCGAAAATATAAATTCTGTTTTAATATTTCCTGCAGTAGAGCTAATATTAAGCGCTGAAGAGGTTGAGGCTGGTCTTAAAAAGATTGAGGCTGAGCGGGATGAGCGCTATGAAGCATACCGCAAGGAGATGAAGACAGAAGAGGCATATCACCTTAAGACTTATGTAGATAGAGTTGTGGAAGAGACTAGAGAATGGGGCTTAAGCCAGGAGCTTGAGACAAACCTCACTTATTTCTGCGACAAGCTAGGTTCATTTATTGATTTTATGCCAAAGGGCACCTATGTATTTGTAGATGAGATTCAAAAGGTAATAAGCAAAGGCGAGGTAACAGAGACTGAATTTTCCGATGCAATGACTAGACGTGTCGAGTCTGGATATATGCTCAAGGGCCAGATGGACATGCTCTATGGAGTTTCGGAGATTATGGGCAAAATAGAAAAATTCCCTACTACCTTGATGTCTGTTTTAGATGCCAAGAATAAATACATCAAGTCTGCAGATCATTTCAGTATTGCAGTTCAAGGGGTAAACGCATACAACGGCAGCTTTGAGCTTTTGACAAAAGAGCTGCTTCAATATAAAAAACGAAAGTATAGAGTCCTTCTTGTGACTAGCTCAGCCACTAAGGGACAGCGTCTAGCAGAAGACCTTTTAGAAGAGGGATTGAACGCATATTTTACTATGGATTTAGACCATGAGATTAATCCTGGTGAGACTATGCTATGTGTTGGTAATATTAAAAGAGGATTTGATTACCCTGATTCTGCTTTTGTAATGCTGTCTGATGGAGATATCTTTGGACATGTAAGAAAGAAAAAGCGCCGTGTTAAGAAGTATGAGGGTGAGTCTATATCTTCATTCTCTGACTTGCATGTTGGAGATTTTGTAGTCCACGAAAACTATGGTCTTGGTATCTACAAGGGTACTGAACAGATGGAACTTGATAAGGTTATCAGGGACTATATCAAGATAGAGTATGCCAAGGGAAGCAATCTCTACGTGCTTACATCCCAGCTTGATCAGATTCAAAAATACTCTGGTCCAGACGGCAAAAAGCCAAAGCTTAATTCTCTTGGAGCAGGTACTCAAGAGTGGAATAGAACAAAGCAAAAAGTTCAGTCTGCTGTAGGTGTGGTTGCAAAGGAGCTTGTTGACCTTTATGCACTTCGCCAAAATACAGACGGATTTGTATATGGGCCTGATACAGTATGGCAGCGTGAGTTTGAGGAAAGTTTCCCTTATGAGGAAACTGATGGCCAGCTTGAGGCTGTTGCAGCTATAAAAAAGGATATGCAGTCTAAAAAAATCATGGATAGACTTATCTGTGGTGATGTAGGTTTCGGCAAGACTGAGGTAGCAATGCGTGCTGCTTTCAAGGCTGTACAAGAGGGCAAGCAGGTTGCGTACCTGGTGCCTACCACAATTCTTGCTCAGCAGCACTACAACAATTTCATCCAGAGAATGGGTGGCTATCCTGTTAATATGGGATTGCTTTGCAGATTTAGAACTCCAGCGGAACAGAAAAAGACAATCGAAGGTTTGAAAAAAGGCATGGTAGATATTGTCATTGGAACTCACAGATTGCTTTCAAAGGATATAGAATTCAAGGATTTGGGACTCCTTATAATAGATGAGGAGCAGCGCTTTGGCGTTAACCATAAGGAACGTATTAAGCAGATGAAAAAGACTGTAGATGTACTTTCTCTATCTGCTACTCCTATTCCTCGTACCCTTCACATGTCTCTTGTTGGAATCAGGGATATGAGTGTTTTGGACGAGCCACCTATGGAGCGTACTCCAATTCAGACCTTTGTTTTTGAATACAACGAAGAGATGGTTCGAGAGGCTATAGTGAGAGAGATGGCTAGAGACGGCCAGGTCTACTATGTCTTTAACAGGGTAAGAGGCATCCAGGATATGGCAGCAGAAATAGAGCGCCTGGTTCCAGAGGCAACTGTTGGTTATATTCATGGACAGATGACAGAGGCCAAGGTTGAGGATGTTATGATGCAGTTTATCAACCATGAGATAGATGTGCTTGTGGCCACAACTATCATTGAAATTGGCCTGGATATTTCTAACGTAAATACGATAATTATTCATGACTCTGACAACATGGGTCTTTCTCAGCTATACCAGCTTAGAGGCCGTGTGGGACGAAGTAACAGAACAGCATACGCATTTTTAATGTACAAAAGGGACAAGCTTCTAAAGGAAGTTGCAGAGAAGAGACTGGCAGCAATCAAGGAATTTACCGACCTTGGTTCTGGATTTAAAATCGCTATGCGAGATCTTGAAATCAGAGGAGCAGGTAATCTTCTTGGAGTAGAGCAGCATGGTAACATGACAGCTGTTGGTTACGACCTATACTGTAAGATGCTTAATGAGGCTGTTAAAATCGAAAAGGGTGAGGTTACAGAGGACCAGTTTAACACCACTGTGGATGTTAATATTGAGGCATATCTTCCTGATACTTATGTATCAAATGAGGAGCAGCGAATAGATATTTATAAACGAATCGCAACTATTGATTCTGAGGAAGCAAGGGATGAGATGCTTGATGAACTTGTGGATAGATTTGGTGAGCCAAAGAGATGTGTTCAGAATCTCCTTTGGGTAGCAATGCTCAGGGTAAAGGCCCACGATGCATATGTTACTGCTATCGAGCAGAAGCAGGATATCATCAGAATTGTTATGTATGAGAAGGCTAAAATCGATGTAACACAGATTCCTTCCCTTCTTGAGAGGAACAATCCACATATCACTTTTGCAGCTGATCCAAAGGCTCCTGCGTTTATATTCAACACAAAGGCAAATACAAGAATTAAGCCTAGTGAAATATTTGATTATTTGCAGGATTTCCTTATGGATTTAAAGAGCATTAAAGTTGATAATTAAAACAATATTAACTATAATGAAAAGGCTTGAAAATATATTGGGTGGAAGACACTCAGGAGGAAGTTAGTATAATGAAAAAGGCAGTATTAAAAACAACATGTGTGGCAGCTTTAGCAGGTACAGTTCTTCTTACAGGCTGTGGTAACAAAATCAAGGACAGCGCTACATTAATTACTATAAAAGGGGAGAACACAAAAGAGACTATCACTCTTGGATATGGTAATTTCGTTGCTCGTTATCAGCAGTCGTTATATGAGCAGTTTTATCCAATGATGGGCTATGATGTTTCAACTATGTGGTCTCAGGATATGATGGGCGGTCTTGGATATTCAATGGAGGACCAGACCAAAAGCGGAATCATTACAGATATAGAGCAGATGTATGTTGTAAAGCAGCATGCAGCTGATTACGGAATTGCTCTTTCTGATGAGCAGAATAAAGCAATTGCAGATGCTACTGCAAAGTTCATGTCAGATAACTCTAAGGATACACTTGAGGAACTTGGAGCTACAGAGGAGTACGTTAAGAGATACCTTGAGGAGAAGACAATCTACAAGCTTGTGGAGACAGCGGTAGAGGATGCAGAGGATGCTAATATTACAGAGGATGATTGCTGGATGCGTACATTCTCTTATGTACAGATAGATACTTCTGGAACTGATCCAATGACAGGTACAGTAAAGGAGTACACAGATGAGGAGCTAGCAGCATTTAAGGATCAGGCTGATAGCATTGCTGCGGCATCAGATTTTGATGCTGAGGTAGAGGCTCAGGAGCTTACAAGCAGCACATATTCATACCTCAAGGGCGAGGAGTCAGATGAGAAGATGGATATGGCTATTATCTCAGCAGCAGAGGAGCTTGAAGAGGGTGACACTTCTGATGTAATCGAGGTAGAGGGCGTTGGATATTATGTAATCCACCTTACTTCAGACCATGATGAGGATGCATCAGCAGATAAGAAATCATCTCTTAAGACAGACGCATTCAATTCACTTGTAGATACATGGATGTCTGCTTATGAGTTTACTTTAGATGATGATCAGTGGGCTAAGGTTACATTTACTGATCACTTCAAATCTAAGCCAGTAGAGCAGCCAGCAGAGCCAGCTGAAGAGACAGAGGCTCCAGCTGATGACGCAGAAGCAACAGATGAGTCAACTGAATCTACAGAAGTAACAGAGGATGAAGATTCAGCAGAAGAGACTGAAACAACAGAAGATACAGCAGCAGATTCTGAGGAGACACCAGAGGAATCAACTGAAGAAACAGCTGAATAATCTGATGTAGAGTAAATATGAGATTTATTCTTAACTACGTTAAAAAATATAAAATAAGAGCAATACTTGCCCCACTTTTCAAAATGCTAGAGGCGATATTTGAGCTTTTGGTACCACTTGTTATGGCATCCATCATCAACAAGGGTATCGCAAGCTCAGATACCCACTACATTGTTATGATGAGTGGGGTTTTAATTTTATTGGCGGTTGTAGGCCTTATGTTTTCTATTACTGCTCAGTATTTTAGTGCCTATGTAGCTGTGTATTCAGCAGCTGAAATACGAAAGGATTTATTCCAAAAGATTCTAGGACTTTCACAGGGGACCAAAGAAAAAATAGGTGAGGAAGTATTAACTACTAGAATCACTGCTGATATTAACCAGATTCAAAATGGTATCAATATGGTTCTAAGACTTTTTCTTCGTTCACCATTTATAGTGGCTGGCGCTACAATTATGGCATTTATTGTTGATATTAAATCAGCACTTACTTTTATAGCTGTGGTAGTTGCCTTATCTATTTTTGTGTATTTTATTATGAAGTACACTCTTCCTAGATATAAAGCTATAGCAGCTAAACTAGAAAAAGTACTCCACGCAGTTTCTGAAAATCTATCGGGGGCAAGAGTGCTTAGAGCATTTTGCCAGGTTGATGAGGAAGCGGAAGCATTTCAAAATAAGACATCAAATCTAGCAGAAATGCAGATTCATACAGGCAAGATTTCTGCCCTATTGAATCCCGTTACTTATGTAATAGTAAACATTGGAATAGTAGGACTTATATACGTATCAGCACAGAGAGTTGACAGAGGATTTATCCTTAGAGGAGATGTTGTGGCTCTTGTAAATTATATGGGACAGATTTTAGTTGAGCTTATAAAGCTGGCAAATCTTATTGTTCTTCTTATGAAGGCATTTCCATCTGCAGATAGAGTATGTGAAATAATGGAGATGAAATCAGATGAGAGATGTCATGAAATAACTGCTACAGCAGATGAGACTTTTATTGCAAAGGGTGCTATTTCAATTAAGAATGTATCCTTTAGCTACAACAATTCAAATGAAATGGACTTGGAAGGCATCTCACTTGAAATAGAGCCGGGCTCTACCCTTGGAATAATTGGTGGAACTGGTTCTGGTAAGAGTACATTACTCAAGTTGCTGACTCACACATATGACGTTAGTGAGGGTAGCATTGAAATTGATGGAAGAGATGTAAAGACCCTTAGTGATAGTTCTATAGCTATAATATTTGGTATAGTGCCTCAAAAGGCATCTCTATTTAGTGGAACAATACGTTCAAATATGACAATGTATAAACAAGATGCATCTGATGATGAAATTAATTCAGCATTAAATATCGCGCAAGCATCTGATTTTATCGCTAAAAAAGAGGGGCTCGATACTATAGTTTCAGCTAGAGGAAATAATTTTTCTGGTGGTCAGAAGCAACGACTTACGATAGCAAGGGCACTTATGGGAAAGCCTGCTATTTTAGTCCTTGACGACTCTGCCAGCGCTCTTGACTTGAGTACAGAGGCACACCTGAGGAAAGCTTTATCAGAGCTTAGCTGGAATCCTACAATTATAATTGTTTCCCAGAGAGCATCTTCAGTTAAGGATGCAGATCAGATTTTGGTACTAGAGGATGGTAAATCAGTTGGATTAGGTACACACGCCCAGCTTCTTTCAAAATGTGAGGAGTACGAGGAGATATATTACTGTCAGTATCCTAGAGAGGAGGCCGCCAATGAATAAACAGCCTCAATCTAAGATATTTAATCGGATTTTATCAGAGTTAAGAGAATACAGATTTAGCATATTAATATCAGTTGTTTGCGCATTATTTACTGTGTATCTGACCCTTTTGATTCCAATTCTCACTGGTAGGGCAGTGGACTGTATAGTAGCTAAGGAAAATGTAGATTTTGACAAGCTCATCTATATTCTTCAGCTTATGGTTGCAACAGTGGTAGCTACATTTTTCACTCAATGGATTATGAATAGAGTGAATAATCGTATTACCTATAGTGTTACTAAGAATTTGAGAGATAGAGCTTTTGCAAAGTTGCAGCATGCCAAGCTTTCTGATATTGATTCTCACCCTCACGGTGATTTTGTTAGTAGAATAGTCTCTGATGCAGATACTTTTGCAGATGGACTTTTAATGGGATTTACACAGGTATTTACTGGAGTTCTGACCATAATAGGCACTATCTATTTTATGATAACAATCTCTTTAAAAATTGCTTTGATTGTTATTATTGCAACACCAGTATCTCTTCTTATTGCGAAGTTTATTTCAGAAAAGACTTACAAGTTTTTTGGAACGCAGGCAAAACTCAGAGGGCAGGAGACATCCTATATAGAGGAGATTATCGTAAATAAAAATATAGTTCGCAATATGGATTATGAGGATGATGCACTTGAGAATTTTGGAAGTATGAATAATGATTTGGCAGATGCATCAATGAAGGCCACATTTTATTCTTCGATTGTCAATCCAAGCACACGCCTAGTTAATAATCTTATATATGCGGCGGTAGGAGTATTTGGGGCTGTTATGGTTACCACAGGAGGTATAACTGTAGGTGGTCTTGCCAGCTTCTTGTCCTATGCAAGCAACTATGCCAAGCCATTTAATGAGATTTCTGGAGTTATAACAGAGTTTCAAAACGCTTTGGCTTGTGCGTCCCGTTTGTTTGAGGTGATTGACGCTGATGTGGAGCTTGATGAGGGAGAGGATAAGCTTATTGAACCTCGGGGCAGCATAGAATTTAAAAACGTATGCTTTTCTTATGATAAAAGTAAAAAGCTTATTGAGAATCTTAATATAAAAGTAGAGCCAGGCCAGAAAGTTGCTATCGTAGGACCGACTGGTGCAGGCAAGAGTACTATCATTAATCTGCTTATGAGGTTTTACGATATTGATTCAGGGCAGATTCTTATAGATGGCAGAGATATAAGAGAAATTCCTCTGGATGATTTGCGCAGTAATTTTGGAATGGTATTGCAGGAGACATGGCTTAAGAATGCTTCAATAAAAGAAAATCTTAAGATGGCAAATCCTGAGGCTTCTGATGAAGAAATAATCGAGGCAGCCAAGGCTAGTCATGCCCATAGCTTTATTAGGAAGATGCCATATGGTTATGACACTGTGATTAATGCAGGAGAGGGAACCCTATCCCTTGGTCAGTTACAGCTTTTATGTATTACAAGGGTAATGTTAAATATTCCTCCGATGTTAATATTAGATGAGGCAACAAGCTCGATAGATACAAGAACTGAGCAGAGAATACAATCAGCATTTAATAAAATGATGGATGGCCGCACTACATTTGTGGTTGCTCACAGATTGTCAACAATTAAGGGCGCTGACCTGATTTTATTCATCAAAGATGGAGCCATTGTGGAGCAGGGTAATCATTCTCAATTGTTGCAGAAAAACGGCTTTTATGCTAAATTATATCGGAGTGATTTTGAAATTAATTAGGAGATAAAATGGAACAGTATGTAATTAAGGGCGGCACTGCTCTCTCAGGAGAGGTTGAGATCAGTGGTGCTAAAAATGCAGCCTTGGGAATTTTGGCTGGCGCCATTATGACAGACGAAACCGTTACAATTGAAAATTTACCAAATGTTAAAGATATAAATGTCCTTATCGGTGCGATTGAGGATATTGGAGCAACTATTAACCGCGTTGATGACCACACAGTTGAAATCAACGGAGCTAGTATCAACAGACTTTCTGTAGACTATGAGTACATTAAAAAGATTCGTGCTTCTTATTACTTAATGGGAGCTCTTCTTGGTAAGTACAAGAATGCAGAGGTTGCTCTCCCAGGTGGATGCCTCATTGGTTCACGTCCTATCGACCTTCATGTGAAGGGTCTTAAGGCACTAGGAGCTAATGTAGATGTATCTTATGGCCTCTGGTCTGCTCGCGCTGACAAGCTTGTAGGTAACCACATTTTCCTTGATAAGGTATCTGTTGGTGCTACTATCAATATTATGCTTGCTGCAGTTCTTGCAGAGGGCAAGACTACTATTGAGAATGCTGCTAAGGAGCCACACGTAGTAGATGTTGCTTCGTTCCTTAACAGTATGGGTGCTAATATCAGAGGTGCCGGTACAGATGTTATCCGCATTGTTGGTGTAAGCGCACTTCATGGTACTACTTACGCAGTTATTCCAGATCAGATTGAGGCTGGTACATATATGTGTGCGGCAGCAGCTACACATGGCGATGTTTTAATCAAAAATGTTATCCCTAAGCATTTGGAGGCCACTTCAGCTAAGCTTATGGAGGCAGGTTGTATTGTTGAGGAGTATGATGATGCAGTTCGTGTAATTGCTAAGGACCGCAAGCTTACTCATACTCATGTCACAACACTTCCATATCCAGGATTCCCTACAGATATGCAGCCAGAGATTACGGCAGTTCTTGGAATCGCTAGTGGTACTAGTACAGTTACAGAGTCGATTTTTGAGAATCGTTTCAAATATGTTGACGAGCTTGCTCGCATGGGTGCCAATATTAAGGTAGAGAGCACTGTAGCAATTGTCACAGGTGTTGAGAGATATACAGGCGCACAGGTTAGCGCGCCAGACCTTAGAGCAGGTGCTGCTCTTATCATCGCAGGTCTTGCAGCTGATGGCTTTACAGTCATTGACGATATCAAGTATATCCAGCGTGGATATGAGGATATCGTTGGTAAATTTACAAAGCTTGGTGCTACATTTGCTGAGGTTGATTCAGAGCACGAGCTTCAGAAGTTCAAGCTTAAAGTTTCATAGTTTTTAGAGATTATGGGTTGCCGAGAGGCAGCCCTTTTTTGTTTGGTAGGAAATATGTTTGAAAATTAAAGAATATAACCACAGGTTAATTGAAATGTGGATAAAAATTTAGGTAAACTTTATATTTGATTTATGTGTCTTAAAAAAGCTATAAAGATATTGAACAGATATTGTAGACATGCAACAATATACCCGTTGCAACAGAAATGAGCATTAAATTGCTTATTTCGAGAATTACTATTTCACAAACCTAATAGAAATGGAGGGCAAAGTTATGAAAAACAAAAAGTATGTATCTTTTGCACTTGCTATGGCAACGGCTATTGGAACTGCCGCATTTAATCCTGATATTGTAAATGCAGAGGAAAATAATGCGTCTGAAGTAGTGGCAGTAGATGAGGCCACAGAAGCAGCACCAGAAGAAACTGCTGTGGAAGAAGCTGAGGATGAAAATGTAGAGTCTACGGCAGATGAAGCAGAACAGCCTGTAGAAGGCTTATCAGATGAAGATGCTGCTCTTATGGAAAAATGCAAGAATCTCACTCCATTTACAGAATTAAATGGGGATAACAAGGATGCTTATCTTGTATTAGTGGAAACAAAAACGGGAATTAACATATATAGAGAAAATGAATTTGTTAAATATAACATCGAACCAACAGATGAATACTACTATAACTGCCAGATAGAAAATCCTGAGGTTCTAGACTTAGTATATTCAACAGATGGAAATGAAGATATTAGTGAGGTTCATTTGATTGGTGAGGTTGGTGCCTTTAACATGAATGGACCTGAAATGCAGTACGAAGTATTCAAGGGATATGAATGCACTGATGCTGTTGACGGAGAATATCTCGACCCAGATGGAAGCTATTTTAAAACCTTGCTGTTAAACCCTCAGGAGTTGGCAGTAAGAGGAGAGATTGAAAGTTTAACACCTGGTACTAGAATGGACTACTCAGATGGGGAAGGCTTCTACGGTGGTGGATATGTTTTCTACTCTAAGTACGATAATGGCGGTGACGTAGAGTGTAACGTGGGTTACGACATTCAGAGAAATGAAGACGGTTCAGTAAATCTTACAATTGGTGCTTACAATCAGGAGAAAAATTTCGCTACAGCAGTTGAGTATGATCTTCTCCCAGGTGTAATTGCATATAGAGCTAATTTTGAAGCAGAATAAACCTAAATTATTTACTAAGGGGGTCACTTATGTGGCCCTCTTATTTACCTTATACAAAAAATCTAGGAAAAGTGTATAATGGAGACAGTGACTAATAGCAAGGAGAAGATATGGAGCATTACAAGTTTTTCCAGAATAAAGAATGTGAATATTTTCCATGTCACAAGACAGATCACCCAGAGGATTTTAATTGTCTGTTTTGCTATTGCCCCCTTTATCATTTAGGGGACAAATGTGGAGGCAATTTTAAGTATACAGATAAGGGTGTAAAATCTTGCGTTAATTGCTTGCGGCCTCATATTAGAGAAAATTACGATGAGATAAATGAGGCACTTCGTAAATTAGAGAAAGAATAGAGGATAGTGAGATGGACATCACAGAAGAAATTGAGTTACACGATTGTCCTATTTGTGCAGGAGCAGGATTAATCGAGGAAGAGGACCATGGATATTATGTGACATGCCTTGATTGCGGTAGCTATACTGGCACAGTTGGATACAAGGACGAGGATGGCAGAAAGCAGGCGGCGGAGCGAGCAGCTATGCTTTGGAATACAGGAAAAGTTATTAATAGTGCACCTGGCGAGTAGATGCAGAAAGAGGGGGCGTTATGCGACAGACTCAAGATAAAGCAAGAAACTTAACAATGATGATGGATGAGTACGAGCTTACAATGGCTAATGCGTACTTCAATGATCCTACAATTGACAACAACACAAAGGTAAGCTTTGATGTGTTCTACAGAGTTAATCCAGACGGCGGTGGTTTTGCGATTTTTGCTGGATTGCAGCAGATAAAGGACTACCTTCTTAATATGCACTTTGATGATGAGGATATTGAATACTTAAGAAGTGTTGGACACTTCACCGAGGATTTCTTAGCATATCTTAAGGATTTCAAGTTCACAGGTGATGTGGATGCATTTCCTGAGGGAACAATCATGTATCCAAATGAGCCTATAATTACTGTTACAGCACCTATTATCCAGGCTCAGCTTGTGGAGACAGAGATTTTAGCCCAGGTAAATCATCAGTCTCTTATTGCCACAAAGGCTAGTCGTATTGTAAGGGCAGCAGCAGGTCGTGCAGTATCCGATTTTGGCGCCAGAAGAGCCCACAATAATGATGCCGCTATATATGGCGCACGAGCTGCCTATATCGGTGGCGCGAGTGGTACAGCTACAGTTTCTGCGGGTCAGTATTTTGATATCCCTATTGGCGGTACTATGGCTCATAGCTACGTAATGTATTTCACATCCGATG
This sequence comes from Pseudobutyrivibrio sp. AR14, assembly GCF_900101325.1. Lineage (NCBI taxonomy): Bacteria > Bacillati > Bacillota > Clostridia > Lachnospirales > Lachnospiraceae > Pseudobutyrivibrio > Pseudobutyrivibrio sp. AR14. The sequence continues at coordinate 63,435 of NZ_FMUY01000011.1, read as the reverse complement.
ATAATGACTATAGGAAATCAGAGTTAGAGGCCTTTAGAAGCTTTGCAAAGAGCTATCCTAACAACTGTATTTTGCTTGTAGATACCTATAATGTGCTGAAATCTGGAGTTCCAAATGCAATAAAAGTGTTCCAGGAAATGAAAAATGCAGGAATTCTTTCAAAAAGCTATGGTATACGCATAGATTCTGGCGATTTAGCATATTTGACAAAAAAGTCTAGACAATTATTAGATAAAGCTGGATTTGTAGACGCAAAAATAATTGTTAGCAATTCACTTGACGAATATACAATCACATCTATCCTTCAACAGGGTGGACAGGTTAATTCGTTTGGAGTTGGCGAGCGACTTATTACTGCAAAATCTGAGCCAGTGTTTGGAGCTGTTTACAAATTATGTGCAGTGACTGATGCAGCCACAGGAGAGGTGATTCCAAAGATTAAAATCTCTGAAACTGTAGAGAAAATCACTAATCCAGGCCTTAAGGATGTGTATCGTATAAAAGATGAAACAGGTCGTGCTGTAGCAGATTTAATAGCAATTAAGGGAGAAAGGGTTGACATGAGCGCAAAAGGAGGGTATAAATTTGTAGACCCCGAGCAGCCATGGAAGAGCACTCATATATTTGAGGGCTGCACGGCGGAGCTTTTGCAACAACCACTTATTAGGGGAGGTAGCGCGGTATCTGACGACGAGCCAATCCAGACTATCCGTGACAGAGTACAACAGCAGCTTGATACAAGCGTATGGCCAGAGGAGCAGCGATTTGAAAATCCTCATCGCCACTATCTTGATATGACACCTGCTTATTACAATATGAAAATGGATCTTCTTAGAAAAGAAGATAGGTAACTTGTGTGGCGAAATTAAAGGGAGATATAATAATGCCTTTGTATCTTTTTGTTTGCGAGAATTGCAAGAAAAAAGTCTACCTGAATATGGAAGACTATAAGAAATTCATTGATACTGGAAGACAGCGTCTATGTCCTGAATGTAAGAGGATTAAGGCGGCTGCAGCTGGTCAGCAGACCATGACTCACAGTGTAAGTTAAAAAGAGGCGGTTTTAAACCGCCTCTTTAATATTGTTTAATGTTATTCATCTTCAGAATAATCTGCCACAAATTGTTCTTCGTTTTCAAAATCTTCTGCCTTATATGTTGGTGGCACAGTTTTGAATCTATTTGTTTTTTCCATCAAGATATTTGCTTCGGCAGAAAGTTCTTCAAAAACAGCTCGCATCTCTTCTATGTCACTAGTCTCGTTGATACCCATTGCAAAACTCTGCAGGTTAATTGCGGAGAATTGAATATCCGAAATAATGTCATTAAATGTTTCTTTTATTGAATTAAGTGCAATAGAAGTTTCCTTTAAATCTCCTGGAAATTCAGGAATATCATCCACAGTCAAATTGCCCTTTTCCATTTCCAGAATCATAGATTTCTGCTGGGAAATCATGGTAGATAGCTGCTTTATGATTTCATATAATTTATCCTGAAGCTCGCCTAGCTCATCTTCCTTGTTGGAAATATTTAGGTTGGTAGAGAAATCTCCGGCTAAAATTCTATCTAGCGCAGGATTAATCTTTTCAATTGGCTTTAATATACGTGTAATGGCAAGTGTCATTTCTCCAGCAATAAGGAATGCACAGAATATAGCAATGAATAAACTGATGCGGATGCCTCTATCAACTGTCTTGTAAAGCAATTTCTGTGAATATGCAACGCCAATTCTCCAATCGCAATTCTCTAGTTTTGAAACTGAATAGGTAACTTTATCTCCGTTATAGTCTTTTCCAGAGGATAGTCCATGTTCAGCTTTTGAATCAAGTATCTCTTTTATCTCAGGAATAACATCAGCAGCCGAAGTTACTTTATCAATATTAGGCTGATAGTCAGGATTTTTATGGGCGACAATTCTATCTTCTGAGTCAATCAAAAATCCGTAAGAGCCATTCTCAAAGTCAAGAGAGCTAACATATTCATTGATGGTTGAAACATCAGCATCTGCACCTACTACACCTACTAATTTTCCATCTAGATAAATAGGACTAGCAGCAGTTGCAAGCATTAAATCAGGTCTTGTTGCGCTGATATATGGATCAATAATGCTAGATGCTCCAGTTTCTTTTACGGTTTTATACCAAGTGCGCTCTCTAGGATCTACACCAGATGCATATGTAACACCTCTAGCCATATACATGTCACCTTCTTCGGTGGCAACGTAAAGAAAAACTAGATTCTGATGAGATTCCCCAAACTCATCTAGAAGAGCGATTATCTCATCCTTTTCTAATTCTCCATCGGCTTCCAATGTATCTGCAATATCTATAGTAACACCTCTTATTTGATTAACCCATGCATCTACCTGTGAACCGCAGAGTTCTGTAGCTATAGTGAGCTCTCTATTTTGCCCTTTTATGATTCTGCGAGTCATATAAGTCATGTTGACTATAGAAACTAAAATTATGGATATAAGAAGAGATATAACCACGTGCTTAGTTACTCTAGCACGGACGGTTGTCCTGTATTCTTTTTCCATTAGTGCCCTCCGTAAAAATATTGCTGACGAATCCATGAAATCATGCATTCGAAAAATTCGGTACACGGCGGGAATATATCCCGCTTTATCATGTACTGTCATTTTATGACATAAATAAGGGCATTTCGTGAAAAAACTATTGAAATTTAAAAAATTTTAGGAACGAGAAAATACAAAACAATCGTAACGGATTGCTTTGCCTTCAAGAGAATAGCTTGGCTTTTTGCCAGCAAGAAATGGTCCCTTAAGGGGACGCTTTATAATGATCCGCTTTGGATTAGCGGCAATTGCAGCATTTAAGAGCTCTTCCTCCACCGAGCAAGGGCTTTCGATTTTTTGCAAAAGTTGGAATTTCTTTTTTATCATGGCGCTTTTGCTTCTGCTAGGAAACATAGGGTCAAGCAAGATGCTATCAGGCAAATAATCAAGGTTTTGCATAGCCTGTATGCTATCAGCGTGATGAAAATGCATCCTTGCCACAATTGGTGCAAGCTCTGGTATATTTTTAGCTCTATCAAGTCCGTCTTCTAGAAGAAGAGCTATTATATCGTCAAATTCATATAAGTCCACCTCAAATCCAGCAGCTGCTAAAATAAGAGAATCTTCACCGAATCCTGCAGTGGCATCGATTATTTTTTGAGGCATTGGCTGACCTTTTATTCGAGCAGCCTTTACCTGCATCTCGTTTTGCAAATTGCTTTGCTTTAGGCGTGGGAGCATATCTTTAAAGTCAACCATGATGGATAATTTTCCATCTGTGAGAGTTAGACCATCCTCTGTATATTTAAGCTCAAGACCTACTTCTCTAAGCTTTTCATTTTGTGTGGTAAGATTTGTATTAACCATAAATATCCTCTGTTAAGAAACTTTTTTGAAATCTCAAAAATAATAATAACATAAATTGATTATAGGTTTTTGTGGGGATTTTACAAAATTACGCGCAACCGATTGCAAATAGAAGATTTTTGTGTTAGCTTTCTAAATTGCAAGGGTTCCAAATGCAAAAGGATGTGCAAAGAGGTTGGAGAAGATGGGACATACATTAGACTCAATAGCAAAAGAGCTTGGAATGAGCAAAACAACAGTCAGTCGAGCAATTTCTGGAAAAGGACGTATTTCCGAGGAGACTAGACGAAAGGTAAATGAATATATTAAAGAAATCAACTACAGTCCTAGCGCTGTGGCTCGTTCTTTGGCTGCAAACCGCACATTTAATGTGGGGCTTGTATTCCCTGCAGACTCGGCATTGGGGGAGATGCCATATTTCCAAACCCTTATGACTGGTGTATGTGATAGAGCTATAGATTTCGAGTACGACGTACTTATAATATTGGCCGATAATGACGGGATTCTACCTCTTAAACATGCAGTTCAAAATAAAAAAATTGATGCTGTAATTGTCAGCCGTTGCGAGAAAGATTCAAAGGTTATTAATTTCTTAAAGCAATGTGATATTCCATATATTGTAGTTGGAAACCCAATGGACCCAGAGGTTCCTTATGTTGATCATGACAATGAGGGAGCTACATCCAGAATGATAGAAACCCTCATAGATGCCGGCATTAAAAAGATGGCTCTTATCGGTGGTGGAGAAAATATAAATGTTACTCTTAGCCGATTACAGGGCTTTAAAAATGGTTTCAAGAATAAGGGGTTACCAGTAGATGAATCTCTTATTTTCTTAAATATGCATAAAAGTGTGCGCTTAGACTCTGTTTTAAAAGAGGCGTTGGCTGAAGGAGCGGAGTGTATTGTTTGTATGGACGATATGCTGTGCAACTCGGTGTTAAATTGCCTCCACAACGATGGGATATCGGTGCCAGAGGATGTAAAGTTGTGCTCTTTTTATGATTCTAATTTGCTTTCAACATCAAAACCATCAGTGACAAGTCTTTATTTTGACGCCAAAAAACTTGGCGCTCTTGGACTTGAGCTTTTGATGCGCAATCTAGATGGTGAAAGTATCGCAAATCAAACCCTAAAAGACTTTAATATCCAAATGAGAGACAGTACAACTTAGTATATTTTCACAAAATAATCACATAAAAGTGGTGAAAAATGCTTAGTTGACGAACAACAAACCTAAGGATAGTATAATATTCAAAGGACAACCGGTTGCTCAAAATGCGCAACTAGAGGGATAAACAATTAGAGAAAATGGAGGATGGTTAGATGAAGAAGAAATTAGTTTCAGCGCTTCTAATTTCAACAATGGCACTTACAGCTTTTGTAGGTTGCGGAGAGAAAAAGGAAGAGAAACCAGCTGAAGGTGGCAGTGGAACAGATACTCAGGGGGAAGTGTCATCAGAGGATGCAATTGCAAATCTTATTGCGTCAACAGAGGGAACAGTTGACATTGAGCTTTGGTGCTCAGAGACAGAGGCATATCAGAAAGTTATGAAGGAACGCTGCGATGCTTTTGAGGCACAGTATCCTGATGTTGATTTCAACATTACAATTGGCTCAGTTTCAGAAGCTGATATGAAGGACAAGGTTTTAGAGGACCCAGAGAAGGCAGCAGATGTGTTTGTATTCCCTGATGATCAGCTTGAGGCACTTGTAAAGGCTGGAGCTATTAATGAGATTCAGGCTCAGTACACATATAAGATTGATGAAGTAGATACAGAGACAACAATTGAGCCAGGAAGTTATGATGGAAAGCAGTATGGTTACCCATTCACAGCTTCTAATGGATATTTCTTATATTATGATTCATCAGCACTTTCAGAGGAGGATGTAGCTTCTTGGGAAGCACTTACGGCAAAGGCTGATGAGCTTGGCAAGCAGGTAGGATTCGAAGTAGCCAATGGTTGGTATTTATATGGTTGGTTTGCAGGCGCAGGCTGCAGCCTTACAGAAAATACTGATATGTCAAACAACTGTGACTGGAATTCTGAGGCTGGACTTGCGGCAGCAGAGTCTCTTGCAAAGGTTACATCAGCAAAATCATTCAAGAGCTATGGCAATGATGATTTGCTTGCAAACTTAAATGATGGCAAGGTAGTAGCTTATGTTTCAGGAACATGGAATGTAAATGCTTTTTCCGATGCTTATGGCGATGGATACGCTGCAGCAAAGCTTCCAACATTTGATGTAAATGGTGAGGCAAAACAGATGGGTTCATACTGTGGATACAAATACGTAGGTGTAAACTCATTCGCAGCAAATAAGGGATGGTCAATGCTTTTGGCTGAGTTCCTTTCAAATGAAGAGTCACAGGTAGCAGTATATAAGGCAACAGGTGAGGGCCCTTCTAACAAGGCAGCACTTGCTGAGGCATCTTCACCAGCGCTTGATGCACTTGCAGAGCAGTCATACTATGCAACACTACAGCGTGTAGGCGGAAATTATTGGACACCAGCAGAATCACTTGGAAAGAATATTCTTGAAGGCAATGTATCACAGCAGCTTCTTGATGATGCAGTAGCAGGAATTGAGCAGCCAGTTGATGCGGCACAATAATAGTTCAATGAAATAAAAAATGACCATGTTAAGCAAACAGGCTTTGATTAGAGGTCAAAGCTTGTTGCTACATGGTTTTTTATTGATGATGAAATGATGTCTTAAGAATAGGGATAATTTATGAGAAACTTTTTTAAGAAAAGAGCTGCTAGTCTAAAGGAATTTGGCAGTGTTGTGAAAAATGGTGATATCTGGGTAAAGCTCTCACTTTTAATCATGGGAATGGGATACTTCGGAAGAAAACAAATCCTTAAGGGAATTCTCATGGTAATGCTTGAGGTGGGAGTAATTGCGTCATTTGTTTCGGTATTTTTACCATATATGTCAAAACTCTCAACACTTGGTACAGTGCAAAGAGAAATGATATTTGACCCACTTACAATGTCAGAGACGGTCAATGACTATGATAATTCGCTTTTGATATTGTTGTATGGAATCATTGGAATCTTGATTATTATTGCGTTTATCGCTTTATATATTGGAAATATTAAGGCTGTTTATAGGCTTCAGGAAATGAAGAAGAATGGTGAGCATATAAATAGCTTTAAAGAAGATTTAATGAGTTTTAAGAATGACAAATTCCATATTACTCTACTTACAATTCCTGCTATTGGAGTAATTATTATCAATGTCATTCCAATTCTGTTTATGATTTGTATCGCATTTACGAATTATGACGAAACTCATCAGCCACCAGCTTATTTATTTACTTGGGTTGGTATTAAAAATTTTGTACGACTATTTACAAATAGCCAGACATTAACTTTTGGATACACATTTGTAAGAGTCCTTGCCTGGACACTTATATGGGCTATTCTAGCAACAGCCACTACATTTATAGGTGGTATTCTTTTAGCGCAATTCATCAATCATGAGCACACAATGGCAAAGGGGCTTTGGAGAACACTGTTTGTAATTACAATAGGTATTCCTCAGTTTGTGACACTTCTTCTTGTGGGTAAGATGTTTGGTGATTATGGTATCGTAAATACCATATGTGAGAATGTTGGAATATTAGATTTCTTTAAACATATAGGACTGTTAAAACAAAGCGCAGGATACATACCATTTTTGTCGCAGCCTGGCTGGGCCCACGTGACAATTATCCTGGTAAATATATGGGTAGGTGTTCCATATCAGATGCTTGTTGCTACAGGAATTTTGATGAACATTCCATCAGATCAGATTGAATCTGCAAAAATAGATGGAGCTACAAAATTCCAGACATTTTGGAAGATAACAATGCCATATGTACTATTTATAACAGGACCTTCATTGATACAGTCAGTAATACAAAATATCAATAACTTCAACGTAATTTATTTGCTGACACATACATATAAGACTACAAATATGGCACTTGCTAACTCAAATGCCAATGAAGTAGATCTTCTTATAACATGGTTATTTAGACTGACAAACGAATACAGTAACTTTAAGATGGCGTCAGTTATTGGAATTATTACATTCTTGATTAGTGCGGCACTTTCACTTTTGACATTCTCTAGAATGATTGGTGGAGATAAAGAGGAGGTGTATAGATAATGAAAAAGACAAGTAAAATCGTAGCAAGACATATTTTTCTAGCACTTCTAGCATTTATATGGTTAATACCAATTATCTGGCTTGTAGTTACTACATTTAGTGCACAAAAGGGAATTAATACTAATCATTTCTTCCCTGAACATTGGACCCTAGCAAATTATCACCAGCTGTTTTTTGAACCTGATACCGCAGCCAATTTTCCAGCATGGTTCAAAAACTCAATGATAATCGGTGTATGTTGCTGTATTATTTCGTCCCTTTTTGTAATAATGACAGCCTACGCATTTTCATTTCTCAGATTTAAGGGAAGAAAGCAGCTGATGAGTTTTTCATTGATTCTTGGAATGTTCCCAGGAGTACTATCGATGATAGCGATTTATTTTGTATTAAAACTCATTGGACTTACTGATAGTTTATTAGGTCTTATTGTTGTATATTCCGGTGCATCTGGTTTAGGATATCTGATTCTAAAGGGCTTTTTTGATACTATTCCAGTGTCCTTGCACGAGGCTGCAAAACTGGAAGGGGCATCAGAGGCAACAATTTTTAGTCGAATAGTTGTGCCACTGTCAAAGCCTATGATCGTATATACGGTAATTAATTCATTCTTAAATCCATGGATGGATTTTGTAATGGCTCGACTTATGATTAAGTCAAAAGATCCATCTCAGTGGACTATGGCTATCGGATTATTTAACTTGCTTCAGAGAGCGCTTATCAATCAGTACTTTGCATATTTCTGCTGCGGTGGATTGATGGTTGCTTTGCCTATAGCAATTCTGTTTATAGTTATGCAGAAATTCTATGTAGAAGGTGTAACAGGTGGCGCTGTTAAAGGATAAGGATAACTGTAAGTTATCCTCATCATACGACGCAACCTTACAGACGGAGGATAATTAATTGAATTTACCAGCAATAAGTCATGTCCCATTTGGAAAAGATGCGTACATGATAAAAGAAGATACATTAGTTGTAGTCCTCAAGGCAGCAAAGGGAGACTTGAAAAAAGTCTCCCTCTTTTTTGGGGATAGAGTAGATATTCATAAAGAGGTACAGGTAAATGAAGTACCTATGGAGCTCACTGGCTCAGATGAATTATATGATTATTTTGAATGTATAGTATCAAGTCCGTTGACTAGGATTTGCTATTATTTTCAAATAGAAGATTTCTTTAGTGTGAGTCTGTTTTATAGCGAATATGGATTTACAGAGCAGATGAATAGACAGAGAATTGAATATTTCCAATATCCGTATTTACGTAGAGAAGATATGATTGAAATGCCTGAATGGACAAAGGACATGGTGATGTATCAGATTTTTCCTGACAGCTTTGCCAGCGAAAAAGGAGGCATTTCAGGACAATCCAAGAGATTAAAAGAGAGAATAGGAGCGGATGAGACAGATGGATTGGTAGAGTATAGGTCTAATCTCGGTGGAAATATAAAAGGAATTGTGGAAAACCTTGATTATATTGAAGATCTTGGTGCAAACTGCATCTATATCAATCCGATTTTCAAGGCTAACAGCTATCATAAATATGACACTGTAGACTACATGGATATAGACCCATGCTTTGGAACAATTGATGATTTTAAAACCTTAGTAAAGGCTGCTCATAAACGGGGAATTAAAATTATTTTAGATGGTGTATTTAATCACTGTGGCCCAGATTTTTTTGCATTTAAGGATGTACTAAAAAAGGGAAAAGAATCAAAGTATGTAGACTGGTTTTATAAGCTTAGATTCCCAATTGAGACCAAGCCATATCCTAATTATGAGGCTTTTGCATATGTGGCAAGTATGCCAAAACTTAACACAGGCAATCCAGAGGTTTTAGAGTATTGTTGTAATGTTGGAAGATTTTGGATTCGTGAATGCGGTATTGATGGATGGCGTATGGATGTCGCCAATGAAATAAATCATGAATTGTTTAGAGAATTTAAAAAGGCAATTAGAGAAGAGAATCCAGACAGCTTTTTAATTGGAGAGATATGGGAAAATTCGGAGAACTGGCTGTTGGGCGATCAGTTTGACTCTACTATGAATTACACATTTATTAGTGTATGCAAGGAGTTTTTTGCTGAGGAGTCAATAAATGTACAGCAGTTTGATGAAAGGATTCAAAAGATGATTCATAGATATCCATATCCTGTAAGTCTGGCTCAGATGAATTTTCTTGATACCCACGATGTAGGCAGATTCTTAAGCTTTTGCCATGGCGATGAGAGGAAACTAGAGCTTGCCTTAGCATTTATGATGTGCGCCCCTGGCATTCCATCTATTTTCTACGGAGATGAAAAAGCCATGGAAGGATTAGAAGAATGGGAATACAGACGACCTATGGAATGGGATAGAAAAACATCAGTATTTGATTTCTACAAGAAATGGACACATATACGAAAATGCAGCAAAGCCCTTAGCCGAGGCAATTATCGCACGGAATATATTGATAATGAAAACAGAGTATATGCATTTTCTCGTCAGTATGAAGATGAGAAGAAAACTGTGATTTTCAATGCTTCAGAGAAGCAAGTGTGTCTAAATCTTGGGAAAAATGTGAATTGCGCCCCATGGTCTGTAGCGATTCTAGAATAGTTCATATTTTATGCTTAAACTCATCACAAATATATTGTACAATAGTGCCTGCGATGGGGGGAATTTGTTACCTAAAGGAGGACACCTGTGATGGCTAATGAATTCAAAGAGTATATTACATTTGTAGTTAATACTAAAGACGGCGCAGAAGTTGAAATGGCAGTAATCGACCAGTTCGAATTTGAGAATAAAGGATATGTTGCAGCAGCATTAGTTGACGGTGATACTGTCAGCGACGAGGGTTGCTTCATCTACCGAGTAAAGGTTGGGGAAGACGATTTCAAGGTAGAGAAGATTACAAACCAGATTGATTATAATCGCATTGCTGAAGCATACATGGACATGATTTAGCAGTTACTTTAGTAGAAATGATGGCTCCGGAGTTTTCCGGAGCTTTTTTATGTTTGGGAAGATGCACAAGTTAACAAGTAGTTTAAGTGAAAAGAGAATGATATAATGAAATTCAAACTAGAAAAGGGAGAGAGTTAATGAAAGCAAAAAGATTCGTATATGCGATATTAGTGATAATATCACTTATTTATTCGGTGATAGTGTACATGGTAGGAAGCGGCACTTTTTCATTTGCCATATGGCTGGCACTTGCGGCATTTTTTGCATTCCTACTATTTATGAATAGTAAGGATAGATGGAAAAAGGTACCTAAAGGAATCAGAGGCATATTTAATGGTGTAGTGGCAGCCTCTCTTGTGATGTTTATCATCTGCCAGGGGTGTATCCTTAGCCAGTTCTTTTCAAAGGGTGAGGCGGATGCTGACTACCTAATAGTCCTTGGGGCACAGATGAGAGATAATGGCCCTAGCATTGTGTTTAGGTATAGGCTTGATGCTGCAGCTGATTACCTAAAGGGTAATCCTAATGCAAAAGTAGTAGTCACAGGCGGACAGGGAGCCAATGAATCCATCAGCGAGGGTGAAGGTGGAAAAGCCTATCTTATTGAACAAGGTATATCTGAGGATAGGATTATAGTGGAAAATGAGTCTGTTAATACAGAGGAAAATATCGTAAATGCGTTATCCCTCATTAAGAAAGATACCACAACAAGTGAGAGTGATTTAAAATTTGCTGTAGTGACCAACAATTTCCATCTGTTTAGGGGCACACTTTTGGCCAAGAGACATACAGATGCTAAGATCACTGGAATTGCAGCACGTACAGAATATTTGTATATTCCAAACAACATGGTACGAGAATCTTTTGGGATACTAAAAGATTTAGTATAAATCTGAACTATTACTTTTAGGAGGTGGAGTATGATAAAAGTATATGGCAGTAGACATTGCCCAGATTGCATCAATTTTGAGCATAATCTAAATAAAAATGGATTGGAATTTGAGTTTGTAGATATCAACGACAACATGCCTAATCTCAAGGCCTTTCTCAATATGAGAGACAATAATCCAGCATTTGAAAAGACTATTAAATATGGATATGTGGGAATACCTGCTATTGTCTACGAGGATGGCAGCATTGACTTGCATTGGAAAAATTATTTAGAGGATAAGGGGATTACAATTGAGTATGTAGCTGGAGAGAAGAAAGCATGCTCAATTGATGGAAAAGGTTGCTAACATGAAGTCGGACTTGATGAAAAATAAACTAGTTGTATGTTTGCTTGCAATACTTTGCTGTTTGCTGTGGGGCAGTGCTTTTCCTAGTATAAAGATAGGCTACAAGATATTTGAAATAGGACAGGAAAGCAGTATGTCCCAGGTATTATTTGCAGGAACCAGGTTTTTTCTAGCTGGAATTCTTGCAATAGTATTTGGCAGTATCCTGCAGAAAAAATTTTTTTTTCCTAAAAAAGAATCCTGGAAAATGGTATGCGCACTTAGCTTTTTCCAGACAGTGTTGCAGTACTTTTTCTTCTATATGGGACTTGCTCATGCATCAGGGGTGAAGTCTTCCATAATAAATGGAATGAGTACTTTTTTTGCTATCTTGCTTGCTTGCCTAGTTAGAAAGCAGGAAAAATTAACTGGCAACAAAATTGCCGGCTGCATACTAGGGGCAATAGGTGTGATAATTGTAAGCCTTGCAGGAGGAAGCCTTGGAGGTGGCTTTGCCATAAATGGAGAGGGATTTATCCTTGTGTCATCCATTTCCTACGCCATTTCATCGGTGCTGATAAAGGAATACTCCCTGAGAGAAAATCCTGTTACCTTAAGTGGATATCAGTTTGCCATTGGAGGACTTTTCATGATGATTGTAGGATTTTTAGCAGGCGGCAGTCTTCATATGACATCGGAAGCGGGGATTCCACTTATAATTTACATGGCACTTATTTCATCAGTATCCTACTCAATTTGGGGCATACTTTTGAAATATAATCCGGTGTCATCTGTCACCATCTATGGATTTACCAATCCTATATTTGGAGCAATCCTCTCAGCAGTTTTCTTAGCCGAGTGGAACACAATTAACATCCGATATTTAGTGGCCCTTGGGCTAGTAAGCCTTGGAATATATATAGTCAATAAAGATTAGAGAGAGAATAAAATTATTGTAAATTGAGAACTAATATTTTATTTAAATAAATATAATGGGAGAGGTGTGAAAAATGATATTAGAAATGGGTTCTTTAGGTCTAACAGCTTACAATTTATATAAGCAATATAGGATGCATAATGGAGGGAAATTTTTTGATGTTCCAGAGACAAAGAAGCATTTAGAAAACATTTCTAATGAATTTGCAACCTATAAAAGACTAGCAGATGTTCTAATTGAGGAAATGAACGCAATTGGAACGACAGATTCATTTCAAGGCAAAGATGCGGATCTAGTAAAGCAATTAATGCTTACAACAGAGACAGAAACTTTAGAAATGATTCTTGAAATACATTCGGCTATAGAGCAATTTTATGTAGATATTCTGGAGGCTTTTAAAGATATTGATACATCAGAAGAAGCATATATTAGTTTTGATATACTAGACAGAATAAATGGCGATTTTTGGGAAATGGCATATGAGTATAATAAGGAATCGGAAATTGCTGCAAACAAAATTGAAGAGTATTCAAATAAATATAGTACAAAGTATAATCATGAAATCAAGGTGCCAGATTTTTCTCCCGGAACAAATGCTTTTTTAGATTTATGCGGAGAAGAGGATGGGAATACAGGTTTTATTTGTGAATGTCAGAAAAAACTAGTAGATTTTGATGAAAATGCTATAAGTTATCTGGAAGAATTAAACTTACAAGAAAAATTAGAAGAAATAAATCAAAAGCTTGTTTCAATAGTAGTAGCTAAATATCCAGAATTGAAAAGTGTAACCAACCTTGTTAGTTTGGAGAAACAGTATAAAGAAAAGAGAGCTGAAGAATTATTAGAATCCGATCAAGAAAATCTATCTTCTGTAGATTTAGAGATTCTGGATGAATATTATAATTCAGTAGATGATGAAACCCGAATGTATATGTATGAATATGGGTTTACGAAAAGTGAAGCAGAGTTAATGGTTAAAGCTGTTAATGCATTAAATGAAGAAGGAAAAAGTAATAATTTCAATGATTATGAATGTATAGAATATACATATGGCACATTATCAGCTTTATGTATCAGTTATGATGCTAAGCGATGGAGAATGACAACAGGTCAACCAACGAGAACGATAGCTGAGATACGGTTATTGAGTACAGGGCTGACCGAGCAGGAAATACTTGATTTAGAAGTTATTATTAATCTGCAGCATGCATCGTTTACGGATGAGGATTTAAAAAAATATGAAATAAATATTAGTGATTCGTCTTTTTGTAAAGAGACGAATGCGAAAATCCAAAAGAGGGCCAGAGACTACAATAATGATTTTGCGCATTCTACAGTTCAAATAACAGCTTTTGCGCATGGTGATAATATTTCTGAAAATAATCGTTTCGACATATTTAGATGGGCAGTTGATGCACTTAATTCATCAGATTTATCTAAATACACATATACAAACTATGAGATAAGTTTTAAGGGAGATATAGATTCTGGTAGATATTCAGAAGCAGATTTTCAATCTGATGTTGATGCTATGAATCTTTATAATAGGATGATTCAAGAGCAAAATGTAAGTCTTAAGGTTTGGGCTGAATATTATAATGAAGTTTCGAATGATAGTAAGCAAAGAGCTGTTGAGTTTTTTGAAAATATGGGAGATGGATATGCGGATATAGGTATAATTAATACTAGTGATGTATTAGAAAAGGAAACCTTTGGAAGTGATTACATTATAGAGGGTAACTCTACGGATATAAAAACTTCAAAAAGTATTTTTATGCAATGGTTGTTGTCAATTTATGAAGGAGTAGATTATGATTTTCCAGAATAAACGAATAATTAATGGAATATTATTAATGGCACTAGTTGTAAGTTTGTGTTCTTGTGGTAAAAAAGAAGAACAAATTCCCTTTTCAACTGATAAATGGAAAGAAGGATTTACTGATCGTTACCTAATGTTAGAAGACTTAGAATCTAATTATGATTTGATAGGTATGAACGATAAGAAAGTTGAGGAGTTATTAGGTGTTTTCAGTTTGAAATACGATCCAGATGGTGATCCCAATAATAACAACTATTATTGGGGATATACTATAAGATATGATGATTATGAGGGGTATGAAGTATTATTACTTCAATTCAAAGAGGATACAGTTATAAATGTAGATAAGGAATATTTAAGCTATTTATAGCAAAGAATGAACGGAATTTACTGTGAATGATATCCAATTAGGTAAAGAATATTTTGCGGAGCAGAATTGGAGCTCCGCTTTTTTCTGCCTAAATTTGATAAATTTAATAGCTATTTGATATAAACGGTTATAAAATTTGAGGTAAGATGCATGATGTTAAAAGATGGAGGAAATAAATGAGCAACAAACTATTTGATGTAGAAAAATTTGCAACAGTGGCAAGACGTGCTGTGGCAGAAGGAATAGTATTACTCAAAAATGATGATAATGCGCTTCCGCTGAAAAAGGGGGCTAAGATTGCCCTATTTGGCAGAAGCCAGTTTAACTATTATAAAAGCGGAACAGGCTCAGGAGGTATGGTAAACACAGCCTATGTTGTAGGTGTGAGAGATGCCCTTGAGTCAGACGATAGATTTAGCCTTAATGCAAAGCTTAAGGATACATATGATGAGTGGATTAAGGATCATCCTTATGAGCTTGGAGAGGGATGGGCAGCAGAGCCATGGTTCCAGGAGGAGATGCCTATCTCAGCTGATTTTGCAAAGGAAATCTCAGAAGAATCAGATGTGGCAATTGTGCTTATTGGACGTACTGCCGGTGAGGATCAGGATAATAGCAATAAGCAGGGCAGCTATCTTCTCACAGATGATGAGGGGGAAATTCTTAAAAATGTAACAGCAGCATTTAAGCAGACAGTAGTGCTTTTAAATGTTGGAAACATCATAGATATGAAGTGGGTTGAAGAGTACAATCCAAGCGCTGTTGCATACATTTGGCAGGGCGGTCAAGAAGGTGGAAATGGCGCTCTTGATGTGCTTTCGGGCGATGTGAATCCAACAGGTAGACTTACAGATACAATCGCAAGGGATATTACTGATTATCCTTCAGATGCTAATTTTGGCGGAGAAAAGTGTAATATTCAGCAGGAAGATATCTATGTAGGCTATAGATATTTTGAGACCTTTGCAAAGGAAAAGGTACTTTACCCATTTGGATTTGGACTTTCATACACAACTTTTTCTATAGAAGCAAAGAAATTTGACGGTGAAGATGATAAAGGCTATTTCACTGTTACAGTTACAAATACTGGAAAGCGAAAGGGACAGCAGGTTGTTCAGGTCTATGTTTCAAAACCACAGGGAGTCCTTGGAAATCCAGTAAGAGAACTTATAGCATTCGGAAAAACTAAGGAGCTTGAGCCAGGAGAGTCACAGGATCTTCAGTTTACTTTCACTTCATATCAATTATCCAGCTTCGATGACAGCGGTGTTACAGGACATAAAAATGCCTATGTATTGCAGGAGGGAGAATATACTTTTTACGTTGGCGACAATGTTCGATGTGAAGAGATTGCAGGAGTTTATAGTGCAGCTGAAACAAGGGTTGCAAAGCAGCTTTCAGAGGCACTTGCGCCAGTTGTTGATTTTGAGAGAATGAAGCCAGTACCACAGGAAGATGGCACATTCAAGGTATCATACGAGCCAGCCCCAAAGGCTACCATTGATGGGGACGATATAAGAAAAAATAACATGCCACAAGAGCTGACAGGAAACAAAAGTGGCCTGAAGCTTCTTGATGTATTTGACAATAAGTGCACTATGGAAGAGTTTATTTCACAGCTTTCTAATGAAGAACTCTTTTGCATAGTTCGCGGTGAGGGGATGAGTTCTCCAAAGGTAACACCAGGTTGTGGAGGAGCATTTGGCGGTGTGACAGATTCTCTCCTTGAAAAGGGGATTCCTGTTGCATGCTGTACTGACGGCCCTTCTGGAATCAGAATGGATTGTGGTAAAAAAGCATTTGCAATGCCAAATGGAGCTTGCCTTGCCAGCGGATGGAATCTTGAGCTTTCAGAGGAGCTATACAATTGGGAAGGTCTTGAAGTCAGAAAAAATAAAGTTGATGTGCTTTTAGGACCGGGCATGAATATTCACAGACATCCACTTAATGGACGTAACTTTGAGTACTTCTCAGAAGACCCATATGTAACAGGAAAAAATGCAATAGCCCAGCTTAAGGGAATGCATAAATATGGTGTAACAGGTACAATCAAGCATTTTGCCCTTAACACCCAGGAAACTGGAAGACATACAGTTGAGCATGTGGCATCAGCTAGAGCCATAAGAGAAATCTATCTAAAGGGATTTGAAATGGCTGTAAAGGAAGGTGGCGCTCACGCAGTGATGACCACATACGGTTCTGTAAATGGTTACTACACATCATCAAGCTATGATTTGGTCACAAGAATTCTCAGAGAAGAATGGGGATTTGATGGAATCGTCATGACTGACTGGTGGGCAAAAGGCGGCAAGTCTTACCATGGTGACAATTCAAATATGGCAGCTATTGTCAGAGCCCAGAATGATTTGTACATGGTTACAGGAAATGCTGAGCTCAACACAAATAAAGACAATCTTGAAGAGGCAATTAAAACAGGTGATATCACAAGAGAAGAGCTTCAGAGATGTGCTGCAAATATTTGCAAGTTCATTATGAATAAGCCTGTGTTTGCACGCTACATAGATAGAGACAATGACATAGATAAAAAGCTGGCAGAGGAAGCTGACGATGAGGAGCTTGCTTTTGACAAGATGGTGCTTTGTGATGTTGATGAAACAGGAGTTGCAACAATTAATCCTGCTGATATTAACACAGGAAGAAATAGCACTACTATGTTTACAGTTTCATTTAAGGAGCGAGGAGATTACAAGCTAAAAATGACTGTAAGGGCAAATGCTACAAGCGAGCTAGCTCAGATACCACTTAGCATTTTCAGAGATAAAATGCTTGTGAAAATGATTACTCTCACAGGCGAGGACAGTGATTGGCAGACAATAGAAGTGCCTTTCGACGCATGCGCAATGACATTCTTCATGAAGTTCTATTTCGCTCAAGACGGAATGGAAATTAAGGACATTAAATTTGAATTAGTCAAATCTAGGGAGGAAGAATTCAGGCTTATGTTTGCTCGAATGGGCGAAGAATAAAAACAAGGGGATTGGTATGCTTAATAACAGTACAAAGGGAAAAATCGTATTTACGGATAATAATGGTTCATTCAAAATAGGAAAGCCAGAAGATACAAGCTATCTGTATTTTCCTATAGCATCTGAGGCTGGATTAAAATCAAGCCTTACACCCAATTTAGGTGGTGACTCAATGGTGGACCAGGAGACATTTATCCTAGAGCCTACCAGTGTGGAGAATCTTCACAACAATAAAAATACCAGAAATTTTTGGCTCTATATGGAAGACGGAAAAGTATGGTCTGCCACTGGCTCATCAGCTGAGCAGGAGAGCCAAAAGTTTACAATGGACCAGGATGAAAGTGCGGTGGAGGCTGGTTTCATGTGGCATAAGGCTACACGAGCAAGCAACTGCTATGATATTGGCGCTGAGATTTTATCCTTTGTACCTGTAAATGAAAATGTTGAAATCATGTCTGTAACTATTAGAAATACAGGCAGTGAAGAAAAGCTAATAACACCTATTGCGGCAGTGCCAATATACGGCCGCTCAGCAGATAATCTCAGGGACCATAGAAATGTTACTTCCATGCTCCATCGAATCGCAACTACAGAAGAGGGAGTACTTGTTAAGCCAACTATGTCTTTTGATGAAAAGGGGCATAGACCTAATAATAAAACCTATTTTGTAATTGGCCACAGAGAGGATGGAATAAAGCCAGAAGCATTTTTCCCTACAGTTGAGACATTTGTGGGAGAAGGTGGCAGTTTCTTTAAGCCTAGATCTGTATATAGGCAGGAGGAAGGACTAAGGGCTGGAGAAAAGCTGGCGGGACTTGAGGCTGTAGGTGGACTTAAGTTTTCTAAGATAAAGCTTGCTCCGGATGAATCTGTAACATTTAATATCTTGATTGGAGTTACAGAGGATGAAAAAGAAATAGAAAAACTTTCTAAAAAATATGCGTATAAATCGGCAGTGGAAAAAGAGTTTCAGACCACAAAAGAGTACTGGCAGAAAAAGGTAAATGTTAGCTTTCACACTGGTGATAAAAACTTTGATGAGTTTATGGCATGGGTTGCATTCCAGCCATTTCTTCGTCGAGTATACGGCTGTTCATTTTTGCCTTACCACGATTATGGACGTGGTGGACGAGGTTGGCGAGACTTGTGGCAGGACTGTTTGTCCCTTCTTTTCATGGAGCCAGACAATGTGCGCCAGATGATAGTTGCCAATTTTGGTGGTGTCCGCATGGATGGAACCAATGCAACCATTATCGGTGAAGGACTTGGCAATTTTATAGCCGACAGAAATGGAATTGCTAGAGTGTGGATGGACCATGCATTTTGGCCATTTAGAACACTGCTTTTATACATCAATCAAACAGGCGACTACAGCATTTTAAAGGCAAAAGTCCCTTATTTTAAGGACTCAATTGTACGCCGTGGGACAGTAGTTGATAAAAAATATGAGGTGGTGGATAACAAGCAGCACACAGAGGATAACAGTGTATATCTTGGTTCAATCATTGAACATTTGCTGGTGGAAAACCTGTGCGCCTTCTATGAGGTAGGACAGCACAATGTTTTAAAACTAAGAGGTGCCGACTGGAACGATGCACTTGATATGGCATCAACAAATGGCGAATCCAGCGCATTTTCATATGCCTATGCTGGCAATCTTTTGGAGCTTGCAAATCTGATTTTTGCAGTGTCAAAAGAGGATGGAATAGATGAGATACATATTGCAACAGAGCTAAAGCGTCTACTTGACTTAGATAGTTACGACTCGGTAGAGGAAAAAACTAATAGACTTGCAGAATACTGTCGGTCATGTGAGGGGAATATTAAAGGAACTCAGGCATCAATTCCTGTAAATGTTCTTGTGGAAAAACTAAGAGGCATGTCTTCTTGGATGACAAACCATTTGAACAAGCAAGAATGGCTTGAGGGTAATAAAGGCGAAGGCTGGTTTAATAGTTATTATGATGACAGCTGTCGCAGGGTAGAGCGCTTTAGCGATTCTGATGAAGAAACACGCATGATGCTGACTGGTCAGGTCTTTGCCATAATGGGCAATGTGGCCACTGACGAGCAGATTCATAAAATAGTTCAAGCAGCTGATCACTATCTGTATAAGGAGGCCATTGGTGGCTACCGTTTGAATACGGATTTTAGAGAAGTGAAGTATGACCTAGGCAGAATGTTTGGATTTGCCTACGGGGAGAAGGAAAATGGCGCGGTATTTTCACATATGTCTGTTATGTACGCAAATGCGTTATATGGCAGAGGTTTCGCAAAAGAAGGTTTCAAATCACTCAATGCCCTTTTTGCAACAGCCATGAATTTTAATGTCAGTCACATGTATCCGGGAATACCAGAGTATTTCGACAGCAAAGGTAGAGGAAAGTATCCATACCTTACAGGTGCAGCATCATGGTATTTACTGACAATGATTACAGAGGTGTTTGGCGTAAAAGGAGAGGCTGGAAATCTTGTAATCGCTCCGGCTCTTTTGAAGGAGCAGTTTGATGAAGAAGGTAAGGCGAGAATCAATCTTACCTTTGCAGAAAAAAGGTTTGATATCGTATATACGAATCCATCAAAGCTTCAGTTTGGAGAGTATAAAATAAAAGAAGCAAGCTTAAATAATAATAAGCTTGCTGTAGAAAATAATCGAATAATAATCCCTCGAAAAGTGGTGGAGGAACAAGCCGCCCACGAAGTCCTAGTGGTATTAGGGTAAACTAAAGGTTAGCCTATGAGCTGGTTATGACAGTAATCTCTAGCCGCCCCTATGAGCTGGTAGGTAACAAGCTCTTAGGTCTATGAACGAGGCGTGTTAGCCGAGAGAATAGACACTAAGGCTTGTAACCGTAACCAGCGGACTATGGTAGCGGACTAGGCTTATGGCCGTAACCAGCGGACAAAAGTAACCAGCGGACTAGGTCTTGGCTAGCCTTCAGTTTTCATAATGTCACGAGGGGTTCCCTTCCAATGAGTACCGTAGTATTTTTCGCGGTACTTTTTTGGTGTCAGCCCAGTTTCCTTCTGGAAAAGCTGACTGAAGTGACTCTGGGATGTAAATGAAAAATAATTTGCAATGTCAGCCAGAGAATAATCGCTGTATCGAAGCAGATTCATCGACGCTTCTATTTTAGCTTGGCGAATGTAATCGCTGGTGGATGTGCCAAGCTCATCCTTGAAAAGTCTGGAAATATAGCTGGCGGAATTGCTGGTGTATTCGGCTAAATCTTTAACTGTAATTCGCTCCTTCAGATGAGAGTAGATGTAATTTAAGCACTCTGTCATTGGACGAGAAAGGTTAGCACTTCGATTGATGATAATCATCTTATTTGTATAGTCTAAAACCATCTTGTCGTGGAGCTTTTCCAAATCCTCAAGAGTAGAAATATCGTCAAGCTTTTGAATGTAAAAATCACTGAGACGATAGGCTCTCTCCATCTCCATTCCGTTGTCTACACAAAGTCTTGTTATGAGAGCAATAGAAACAACAAAATGATATTTAAAATTCTGAACAATATCTCTAGAAAGCTTGCCTATTCCATTTGGATTTAAAAATTCATGATTCTCAATATTCTTATGAATTTCCTCTAAATTACCCTCAGCTACATAGCGGTAAAAAAGCAATTCCCTGTTCTGGTGATTATGGGTCTGAACATCGTTTTTATCATCATATTCATTTGCTAACCAATCAGTGGAACTTGTCATGATAGCCTCCAATAATATAAAGACGCTTTAATAAGCGGTGAATTCAACAAACAAAAAAACAATAGCATGGATTTTGTATTTTATCAATGAATTTGATATAGAAAAAAATCCAGGAAACTTAAGATAGTAAGCGTCTAAGAGATACTTGATTTATCAATCAAAGGAGGAAAACGTAATGAAAAAAAGAGTAGTTAGTCTTGCGCTTGCACTTTCTATGGTAGCAGGGCTCACAGCTTGCGGGGGTAATCCAGAAGGCGGTAGCGCCGGAGCTGAAGGCGGCTATGTGGCTGAAGGCGAAGAAGGAAAAGTAATTAATATTTACTGCTGGAACGATGAGTTCAGAACAAGAGTAGAGGCAGTATATGACAAGGTAGACCACACATCTGAGGATGGCACAATCACATACCTTACAGATGGTTGCGAGATTCACTGGACAGTAAATCCTAACCAGGATGGTGTATACCAGAAGAAGTTAGATGAGGCACTCCTTAACCAGGGTTCTGCAGCAGCTGATGACAAGATTGATATGTTCCTTTCAGAGACAGATTATGTAGTAAAGTACACAGATGCTGAGGCAGATATTGCTATTCCACTTACAGAGCTTGGAATTGACCCAGATAAGGATTTAGCAGATCAGTACGATTTTACAAAGACAGTTGCTTCTGACGCAAATGGCGTACAGAGAGGTTCTACATGGCAGGCTTGCCCATGCCTCTTTGTTTACAGACGTGACATTGCACTTGATACATTTGGAACAGATGATCCAGATGAGATTCATGCACTTTGCTCAGACTGGGACAAGATGAAGTCTGCAGGTGAGGAACTTAAGGCAAAGGGTTACTACACATTTGCAACATATGCAGATACATTCCGTGCGTATGGAAACAGCATTTCTGCTCCATGGGTAGAGGAAGGTAGTACAGAGATTAACGTAGATCCACAGATTATCAACTGGATTAACGATTCTAAGGAATGGCTTGATGCTGGTCTTATCGACAGCAACATCAAGGGACAGTGGACAGATGACTGGAACAAGTCAATGGGTTCTGAGTCAAAGGTATTTGGTTTCTTACTTCCAGCATGGGGAATTGACTTCGTTCTTAATCCAAACTGGGATGGAGAAGCAGGTGCTTGGGCAGTAACAGACGGACCACAGGCATTTAACTGGGGTGGTTCATTTGTACACGGCTGCGTAGGAACAGATAATGCTGAGCACGTTAAGGAAATCATGCTTGCTGTAACTGCAAACAAGGATAACCTTATGAAGATTACAAAGGATTACCTTGATTTCACAAATACACAGTCAGGTATGGAAGAGATTGCAAATGATGAGAGCTTCGGAGCAGAGTTCCTTGGTGGAGAGAATCCATTTAAGTACTTCCAGCCAGCAGCATCATCAATTGAGATGACAACACTTTCACCATATGATCAGGGATGCGTAGAGCTTATCCAGAGTTCATTTGGCGATTACTTCCAGGGTCAGGTAGATTTCGATACAGCAAAGGCTAACTTCGAAAGAGCTATCAAGGAGCGTTACCCAGAGATTACAAAGGTAAACTGGCCTGAATAGGAATTTTTAGATTTTTAAGTGAGCTGGTAGGCATCAAGCTCTGAGGTCTCCCTAGGGAAGCTTTTTATGCTGACTCTGGGAGGCTCTCAGGCTTGTAGCCGTGACCAGCGGATTTCTTTAGGAGATAAATGCTATGAAAAAAACTAAAAGTATAAGCCGTGCAAAGTGGGGCTACATCTGCATTCTGCCTTTCTTTGTGACTTATTTCATTTTTTCATTTCTGCCACTAGTAGACACGATTAGGTATAGTTTTTATGAATATTACCGCTCAGGTATCCGCACAATCGGACCAAATTTCGTGGGATTTGATAACTATATCAGTGTTATGGGACCTGATTTCTTTACTTACCTTAAAAACACTTTCATCTTATGGATAATCGGATTTGTTCCACAGATTGTAATCGCTCTATTACTTGCATCATGGTTTGTAGATGCAAGACTTAAGATTCGCGGTGAGCAGTTTTTTAAGGTTGTGATATATTTACCAAATCTTATCATGGCATCTGCATTCGCTATGTTATTTTTTACATTGTTCTCAACATCAGGACCAGTAAATTCAATTCTTGCCAACCTAGGGTTGGTCGATGGCCCAATCGATTTTATGGGAACACCAACAGGTACTAGACTTCTTGTAGCACTAATGAACTTTCTCATGTGGTTCGGCAATACAACAATTATGTTGATGGCAGCAATCATGGGAATTAGTCAGGACGTCTTTGAAGCTGCGTCAATCGATGGATGTACTCCTCGACAGACATTCTTCCATATTACCCTACCACTGATAAGACCAATCCTGACATACACCCTTATAACGTCACTTATTGGTGGCTTACAGATGTTTGATGTACCACAGATTCTCACTAACGGCCAAGGTAATCCGAACCGTACAAGCTACACTTTAATCATGTGGCTTAACAATTTGCTTCGTGCACCAGATTACGGTCGCGCAGGTGCCCTTTCCGTATACTTGTTTGTCGTTAGTGGAATTCTCTGCATTATGGTTTACAGAATGGTAAACAGAGATGACGAGAAAAAAATCAGAAGAAGATTTAATAGAAATTGAGGTGGAGCCATATGATAAGAAAAAATAATAGCAATATAGCAAGAAGCTTTGTGGCTCATTTTACACTTATAATTCTTTCGTTTATGTGCTTGTTCTTCTTCTATATTTTGATAGTAAATTCAACATGCTCTCACGCTGAACTTCAAAAGGGATTTTCGGCATTGCCAAAATCAAATGCCTTGGTCAATTTTAGAAATGTTGCAAATGATGGCACCTTCCCTATGCTCAAAGGCATTGTAAACAGTATTATCGTTTCCAGCCTTTGTGCGGCCATCTGCACATATTTCTCAGCACTTACTGCATTTGGATTATATGTTTATGACTTTAAGCTTAAAAAAGTGGCATTTACATTTATCATGGTTATCCTTGTAATGCCAACTCAGGTTACTGCACTAGGTTTCCTTAGATTGATCAGAAATATGGGATTCTATGATACTTTGGTTCCACTTATTTTGCCTTCAATTGCAAGTCCCGCTGTGTTCTATTTCATGTATAGCTACTTGAAGTCTAATCTTCAGTTGTCACTTGTGGAGGCGGCCAGAATAGATGGCTGTGGCGAGATAAAGATTTTCAATCAGATAGTATTTCCTATCATGAAACCAGCCATTGCAGTTCAGGCAATATTTACATTCGTAGGTTCATGGAACAATTACTTCGTTCCTGCTCTTGTACTTGAGTCAAAGGACAAGGCTACAGTGCCAATTCTTATAGCTACTCTACGTGGCGCTGATTATATGAACTTTGACATGGGTAAAATATATATGATGATTACAGTTGCAATTGTTCCTATTATCATTGCATATCTGTTCCTCTCAAAATTCATCATAGCTGGTGTTGCCCTTGGTGGTGTAAAAGAGTAAAAGTTGTCTTTTTGTAGGGAGATAATAATTATTGGTAAAAAAGGGAACCTGTCATATGGCAGGTTCCCCCTTTTTAATTATCTAATCTTTTTACTTTCGTACATTTTTTTATCAGCCGCATCAAGAGCCTTTTTTATGTCGTTGTGGTCTGAGAAAAATGCATATCCTTTCGATACAGTAATTTTGATTTTTTCGTTTTCAATCTGCTTTATCTGGGCCATGTTAATGTCTATTTCCTGCATAATGCTTTCCACTTCTGATGGATGAGTATATTGATGCAAAATAACATACTCATCACCTCCATAGCGGATGACAACGCTGCTACTTCCAGCAATTCGTTTGAGTTTTTCACTGACAGTAGTTAAAACTGTGTCACCAAAAGTATGACCATAAATATCGTTATATTGCTTAAACTTATTTACATCTATGACAATAACTGCAAAATCAAGATTTTCCTGCTCATATTGCCTAATAAACTTAGGTATGATTTCATCAAAACCACGTCTATTCATAAGGCCTGTAAGAGAATCGGTAGAAGCTAGCTTTTTCATTTCGCCATTTTTCTGCAGGTGCTCAGTAACATCGATAAAATAGCCCACCAAACCTATAATGTTTCCATTTACCACGTATGGATGTTTGGTAGCAAGGATATTTCTGACCTGACCCTGGACGATGCATTCTCCAGGTGCATCTATGATAGAGCGGCCTTCCTTGATAATCTTAAGCTCGTCTTTTTTAAATGGCTCAGGATTAATGTGCCATCCCATATCCTCATCAGTTTTTCCAATAATATAATCTACAGATGGGAAACCATAGTATTCCAAAAATATATGATTTGCACCTAAAAATCTGCGTTCAGAATCCTTCCAGAATACACCGATAGGTAAATGATTAAGAATGTTTCTAAATGAAAACTGCTCAGTTGTATTTAAAGAACTGTGATTTTTCTTGCTCATCAAATTAGTTACCTGTGAAATTCTAGAAACAACATATTGGCTTACAGGAAGAAGGCAGGATAACATCATTTTCTGGTTCATAACATAAACCACTTTAAGAGTGATGGCTTTAAGCACATAGTTGTCGTAAACATCATTGAGATAGAAGAAGCCCTCTAGCACATTTGTATTGCTTTGAATAAGTCGTTCCTCAATGGTATCTATATTCATAAAGTCTTTAAAGGATTCACGGTCCTCTTCATGAACAAGATTAAGGGCAATATCCTCTATTACTTCTCTTGCGGGTTTGTTTAGGTTATTTATATGGACTTTGCTATTGAACAGGTAAATGTTTTCAAAGTAATCAGTATCAATACCGAATAAATCAACGCATTCAAACAGTGAAAACATATATTTACCAACAGTATTGGTTATCTCCTCGTAGCTTTCATTTACATAATGAGTAAGCATTCTGATAGAGAGAAGATAAGCGTCAAATCCAAGAGCATTTTCTGTGGTAACATGCTTGATTCGCATATTTACAATCTTGCCATTTTCGACAAATTCAATACTTTCTGGAAGACCACTTTGCTTACTTTGGAAGCATAATTCCCAGAACATAGAAAGTGGACCGGGACCTGATTTATAGGTGTTAATCATTTCTTCAACAGACTCTAAAGAGCCCTGAGCGTTAGGATGTGAATCTATTATTTCTTGGAAAGCATCATTAATGTATAAGAAACTCCATTTTTTATTTTTTACGATACCGATAGCAAGAGGCAGGGCATCTGATTTTTGACTAGTAACGTGTCGAAGCGGATTCTGTTTTAATAGGTCGATTAAACCAAGTTTATTGTAAAAATGGCGCTCATCTAATTTCTCAAAATCTCTGCCAGCAAGATACATTTGCTCGCATCCCTCTTCAAGAGGAACAGGCCTACCTATGTAATATCCCTGTATAAGCTCACAGCCTAAGCTGCGTAAGAAATCATATTGCTCCTTGGTTTCAACACCCTCTGCCAATGTATGAAAACCAAGGTTTTTTAACATAGAAATAGCATGCTTCAGGATGATTTTACCGTTGTCATTTACATCGAATCCTCTCAAGAATTCCATATCGATTTTGACCAAATCAAATTCGTAATTCTTTAGGACATTAAGAGATGAATATCCACTTCCAAAGTCATCCATCCAAACTTTTATACCGCAATTACGGATTCTTGAAATTTGCTCACGGATAAACTCTGGATTTTTAGTAAGTGCAGATTCAGTGATTTCCAGATGGAAGAGCTCCTTTTTTACCTGATATTTATCTAGGAGTTCATTCATATAGCTTGCGATATCAATAATCTCAAAATCGATTCTAGACAGGTTGATAGAAACAGGAACAGCTTCTTTCATTCCCGCTTGTTCCATTTTTGCGAAGGTTGAAATAACCTCTTCCATAACATAGCAATCAAGCTTATGGATAAGATGGTATTCCTCTAATACGGTGATAAATTCATTTGGGTAAACAGTGCCCTTATTTGGATCTATCCAGCGAACTAAAGCCTCCCAGCCGCAGACTTCTCCTGTAAGAGAGCGGACAATTGGCTGGTAATATATTTGAATATATTTATTGGCAAGAGCCTCTACAAGATTATCAATGATGAATTGCTTTCTGGCTAAATGACCGCCTAGCTCAGCGTCATAGAATTTATAATCGATGTCATATTTTTTCTTGATAGATGCGCAGGCAATACGAGCTCTATCGGTGCAGCGTATTACGTTTGTGACTTCACCGTCGTATATATAAACGCCGGCCTTAAGCTCCAGGTTTATATCCTGCTGAAGGGACTTTACCTGTTTTTTTACTTCTAAAATGGCTGGGACTACTTGGGTGATATCTGAGCACACAACAAAATGGTCTCCAGAAAATCTAGAAACCAACTGACTATCAAATACTGTTCTAAGGATGTGGGCAATATCTTTTAGCAGGTCATCGCCCTTTTCAAATCCATAGTTAGCATTGAACTGTTTGAAATTTTCCATATCAAGGAAAATAAAAGCGTAGTTATTACCTTCGTCGGCATCATCGATGAGTTCTTGACTCCATTCATAAAAAGCGGGCTTGTCTAATAAACCGGTGAGTTCGTCACGACTTTCCTTGAAAATCTCTCTTTCGTCCATAGTTAAACCCCAGTCCTTTATATTATGTGTTTTGATATTCTAGCACCTAAATGTGAAGAATTTTTATAAAAATTGTTGTCTAATCTTGAGTAAAAATGATTGTTAATGGACTAATAATCCGATGCGTCTTCTAATCAACATAATGGTGCCTGAGCTAGTTGAATTCTTTTGAACTTTTTAACCAAAAAGGAGAGGTCGAAAATGGTTATTTTAACAAAAATTGAGCGATTGTGATTATTTATGAGCATTTATGATTGATAAGTGAAAACCATCGTGCTATATTTTGATTGTGTTAATCACAGATAATCATAATATTGCAGGGGTGGGATATATGTTAACTGAAGAGAGACGGACAAAGATTATTGAAATTGTAAACGAGAAAAAAGCGGTTTCGGTTAATGAACTTGTTGAATTGCTTGATACATCCGCAGCTACAATTCGACGAGATATTAATGCTCTTAATGCATCAAAACAATTGATCAAAGTTTTCGGTGGGGCTACATCTATGAGTTCCTTAGATGTAAATACCAAAGAAGACGCCGTAAAAATAAAAGCGCAAAAAAACATCCATGAAAAAGATTCAATAAGCAAATACGCAGCAAGTCTTATTCAGGACAATGATTTTGTCTACATAGATGCCGGAACAACAACCCTTGCAATGATTGATTACATTGACAACTATAAAGCAAAGTTTATTACCAATGGTATTGTTCACGCCAAGAAGCTTATAGACAAAGGTCTTGAGACAATTATGATTGGCGGAAGATTAAAGAAAGCAACAGAGGCGGTTGTTGGTCCTGATTGTGTGGAGATAATCAAAAAATATCACTTCACAAAGGCGTTTATGGGAACTAATGGTATTTCCATAAGAGCGGGATTTACAACTCCAGATGTAGACGAGGCAATGATTAAAACCGAGGCAATCAGACATGCATATATGGCTTACGTCCTCGCTGACCATACAAAGTTCGATCAAATCAATTCGGTGACATTTGCAGAGATTAATGATTGCTGCATAATCACAGATTCGCTTTCTGCAAAGGAATATTCAAATCATACGGTTGTTAAGGTTTGTGAAGAATAAATGGAGGAAAAAGAATGATTTATACTGTTACATTTAACCCGGCGCTAGATTATGTGGTTCGAATGGATGGTGATTTACTCCCAGGAATGACAAACCGCTCATCTAGTGAGGAGTACTACTTCGGTGGCAAGGGTATTAATGTTTCCATGGTTCTCGCAGAGCTTGGAATAAAATCAACAGCCCTTGGATTCGTGGCAGGCTTCACCGGAAGAGCTATTGATGAGGGGGTTCAGGCGGCAGGAATCGATACAGATTTCATAATGCTCAAAGAAGGAATTTCCAGAATCAATGTAAAGCTCAAGGCAGCAGAGGAAACTGAGATTAACGCTCAGGGACCAAAGATTGACGAGGAGTCACAGATGCAGCTCTTCAACAAGCTTTCAAGACTTGTTCCAGGGGATATGCTTATCCTGGCAGGTTCTATTCCAAATTCACTTCCAGATGATGTATATGAAAGAATTCTTTCTATGCTTGATGGAAAGGGTATTGAGTTTGTAGTAGACGCAACAAAGGATTTACTCACAAATGTTCTTAAGTATCATCCATTCTTGATTAAGCCAAACAATTTTGAGCTTGGTGAAATCGTGGGAAAGACACTTGAGAATGATGATGAGATATATGAAGGAGCCCTCAAGCTTCAGGAAATGGGAGCAAGAAATGTTCTGATTTCTATGGCAGGTGACGGTGCAATGCTTGTTGATGAAAACAAGAAGCGCTATCGCATAGGTGTTCCAAAGGGGAAGGTTAGAAATTCGGTAGGAGCTGGTGATTCGATGGTAGCAGGTTTTGTAGCTGGCTACATGAAGTCAAAGGATTATGAAACCGCTCTTAAAATGGGTACAGCAGCTGGAAGCGCAACGGCTTTCTCAGATGGCCTAGCTAAAGCTGTTGATATAAATAATTTATACAAAGGGTTAAATTAGGAGGGAATATGAAAATTTCAGAATTCATTGATCCTAGGGGAATCCAACTTGGTGTTTCTCTTGCTGATCAAAACGAAGCAATCGACAAGCTTATTGCTCTTCATGAGGCAGTAGGCAACTTGAATGATGCGGCAGCATTCAAGACAGCTATTTTAGAGCGTGAGGCTAAGGGCTCTACAGCAATAGGTAACGGTATAGCTGTTCCACACGGTAAGTCAGCAGCTGTTGCAAAGGCTGGCCTTGTTGGTATTACATGTCCAGATGGTGTTGATTACAAGGCACTTGATGGCAAAAACAGTGATTTACTTTTCATGATTGCAGCTCCAGAAGGTGGCGCAGATACACATCTTGAAGTTCTTTCAAAGCTTATGACAATGCTTATGGATGCTTCATTCTGTAAGAAGCTTGTAGCAGCAAAGTCAGTTGATGAATTCTTAGGACTTATTGATGAGAAGGAAGCTGAAAAGGATGCTAGCCAGTCTACATCTGCAGCAGCAACTGGTTCAAAGAAGCTTGTTGCTGTAACAGCATGTCCTACTGGTATTGCTCATACATTTATGGCAGCTGAGGCTCTTGAGCTTAAGGCTAAGGAGTTAGGCTATGGAATCAAGGTTGAAAAAGATGGTTCCGGTGGAGCAAAAGATGTACTTTCATCTAAGGAAATTGAAGAGGCTGATGCTGTTATTATCGCATGTGACAAGAACATCGATATGCAGAGATTCCATGGAAAGAAAGTTGTTATGGCATCTACAAAGGAAGCTATCCACAGCCCAGAGACACTTATTGAAAAGGCTAACAATGCTTCTGTATATCAGCATGCAAGTGGTGGAATCAAGACTACAGATTCATCTAACGAATCAGTAGGTCGTAAGATTTACAAGCACTTAATGAATGGTGTATCTCATATGCTTCCATTCGTTATCGGTGGTGGTGTACTTATTGCTATCGCATTCTTGCTTGATGATTATTCAATTGATCCAAGTAACTTTGGTTCAAACACACCAGTTGCTGCATGGTTCAAGACAATTGGTGGTGGCGCATTTGGATTCATGCTTCCAATCCTTGCTGGATTCATTGCAATGTCAATTGCTGACAGACCAGGTCTTGCAGTTGGTTTCGTAGGTGGTTATCTTGCTTCTACTGGTGCAACATTTGCATCACCAGGTGGAGATATTCCATCAGCATTCCTTGGAGCATTAGTTGCAGGTTTTGCAGCAGGTTATATTGTTCTTGGTTTGAGAAAGCTTTGTGAGGCTCTTCCAGCTTCACTGGAAGGTATCAAACCGGTATTCATTTATCCATTATTTGGTACACTTTTGATATCAGTAGTAATGTGTGCAATCAATCCTATCATGGGTGCGTTGAACTCAGGACTTACTTCATTACTTGAGGGTATGGGAACAAGCTCAATGATAGCTCTTGGAGTACTTCTGGGCGCAATGATGGCTACAGATATGGGTGGTCCTTTCAACAAGGCAGCTTATGTATTTGGTACAGCTTCTCTTGCAGCAGCAAATGAGACAGGTTGGATGATTATGGCAGCAGTTATGGTTGGTGGTATGGTTCCTCCAATCGCAATCGCACTTGCTACAATTTTCTTCCCAAAGAAGTTTACAGAGAATGAAAGAAAGTCTGGTCCAGTTAACTTTATCATGGGATTCTGCTTCATCACAGAAGGTGCTATTCCATTTGCAGCAGCAGATCCACTTCGTGTAATTCCTTCACTTATGGTTGGTTCTGGTCTTGCAGGTGCTCTTTCAATGGCATTTAAGTGTACACTTATGGCTCCACATGGTGGAATCTTCGTATTCCCAGTTGTTGGTAACGTAGCACTTTACCTTGTAGCACTTTTAGCTGGTTCAGCAGCTAGCTGCCTATTACTTGGAATTTTAAAGAAGAATGTAGCACAGTAAATTCCGGTTATTCCGTATATAAAAACATTTCATTTTAATTCCGAGGGGCGACCCTCGGAATTATTGTTTGTAAAAATTGTTTGATTTTTTCTAATTTTTTATGTATTTTTTAGAAGAACAATTATAGACAAATCAATTGTTTTTCTATAAAGTATATAAGTACATTTTTACGCTTATAAGGTATTATAAGATACAGGCATGAAACGAAAGGAGTTTTATATTATGGTTTCAAAAGTAGTTAAGGTAACAAATGAGCAGGGACTTCACATGCGTCCAGCTACAGTTTTCAGCGCAGCTGTTACACCATTTGATTCAGACGTTAAGATCTTATTCAATGGTAATCAGTACGATGGAAAGAGCGTTATGATGCTTATGGCAGCTTGCATTAAGTGTGGTGCTGAGATCGAGATTCAGGCAGATGGTCCAGATGAGGAAGCAGCACTTGCAAAGGCTGTAGAGCTTGTTGAGAGCGGTCTCGGAGATTAATTCTAAGGAGGAACCTATGTACAAAGGCATAGAAGCGTCTAGGGGAATTGGTATTGGTAGCATTTGTCTCATTACTGAGCACGATTTATCGTTTGATTCTAAGCCAGTAGCAGACAAAGATGCTGAAAAGGCAAGATTTAATGATGCCATTGAAAAGTTTAAGGCTGAGACAGCCGAGATGGCAGAGAATATCAGAAAGAATATTGGTCCTAAGGAAGCTGAGATCATGGAGGGTCACTTAGCTATGATCGCTGATCCTACAATGGCAGGCGAGATGACTAAGATGATCGAGGCTGGACAGTGCGCAGAGGCTGCTGTTACTGCAGTATGCGATATGTTCATCGGTATGTTCTCTAAGATGGAGGACGATATGATGCGTCAGCGTGCATCAGATATTTCTGATATCAAAATCAGCTTGCTTAAGATATTACTTGGGGTAGAAGACGTAGATATCAGCAAGGTTGCACCAGGTACTGTTTTGGTTGCACATGACTTGACTCCATCTATGACTTCACAGATCGTAAAAGAAAATGTAGTTGGAATTATTACAGAGGTTGGTGGCAAGACATCTCATTCTGCTATTCTTGCTAGAGCCTTAGAGATTCCTGCAGTTCTTTCAATTCCTAATATTTGTGAGATTGTTAAGGACAAGGACACTGCTATCGTTGATGGTACAGAGGGTGATGTATATATCAATCCAGACGGGGATGTTATTTCTCAGTACGTTATCAAGCGTGAGGAGTTCATCCGTGCACAGGCAGAGCTTAAGAACTTCGTTGGCAAGGCTACACTTACAGCTGATGGCAAGGAAGTAGAGCTTTTCTGTAACATCGGTACCCCTAAGGATGCTAAGAAGGCTATCGAGTGCGATGGCGAAGGTATCGGACTTTTCCGTTCTGAGTTCTTATTCATGGACAAGCCACATCTTCCTACAGAGGATGAGCAGTTCGAGGCGTACAAAGAGGCTGTTGAGACTATGTCAGGCAAGACAGTTATCATTCGTACACTTGATATCGGTGGTGACAAGGAAATCCCTTACATGAACCTTGAGAAGGAAGAGAATCCATTCCTTGGTTATAGAGCAGTACGTTATTGCCTTGCTAACACAGACATTTACAAGACACAGCTTAGAGGAATCTTAAGAGCCAGCGCATTTGGTACAGTTAAGATTATGGTTCCTTTAGTAACATGTGTTGATGAAATTAGAGCCGTTAAGGCACTTGTTGAAGAGTGCAAGATGGAGCTTACTAACGAGGGTATTAGCTTCGATCCTAGCATTCAGGTTGGTTGCATGATTGAGACAGCAGCAGCTTCACTTATTGCTGATATGCTTGCAAAGGAAGCAGATTTCTTCTCAATCGGAACAAACGACTTAACACAGTATACAATGAGTGTTGACCGTGGAAATGCTAAGGTAGCTTACCTTTATTCAGCATTCCAGCCTGCAGTTCTTCGTTCAATCAAGAACATCATCGCAGCAGCTAACGAAGCAGGTATTCCTGTTGGTATGTGCGGTGAGGCAGCAGCTGATCCACTCATGATTCCACTTTTGATTTCATTCGGACTTGATGAGTACTCTGTTAACCCAGTTCTTGTACTTACAGCTCGTGCAATCATTTCTAAGTGGTCAAAGGCTGATGCAGACGCTTTAGCAGAGAAGGTTCTTAGCCTTTCTACTGAAAAGGAAATCGTTGAATTACTTAAAGCTTCAGCTAAATAATTAGATTGTTTTATATCCCTATACCAGTCATTGGTATAGGGATTTTTTTATGCAATGAATCTTTTGTGAAAATTCTGCTAATTCATACAAATTTCAGACTATTATTGATATACTGTTAATTACTAGCAGTGTGTTTAGCGTTATTCATTTTTAATTGCATACATAGTGTGGAGGAAAAAATATGAGCGAAGCCCAAGGAAAGATGGAAATCGAAAGAAGACAGATGTCCGAGAGAAATAAGCTTGCTAGATACTGCGGTACAATAGCAGCTATTGCAATTGCCTTTTTTGCATTACGTGCATTGTATTTTAATGGGGTAAATCCTCTTGATACAGTAAGACTTGTTGTGGCGATTGTAGTTATTATCCTATTACAAGTAGGCGCTATTATGTACGGGGAAAAATATATTTACAAATACTGCGTCACCCTATCAATGGTGGTTCTATTTGTTCTTAATATATTTAAGCCAAGTGATCCTCACATGTATATTTTCATGTATACCATAATTCTGATTGTAATGATTT
The DNA here is from genome assembly GCF_900101325.1 of Pseudobutyrivibrio sp. AR14. Taxonomy (NCBI): domain Bacteria; kingdom Bacillati; phylum Bacillota; class Clostridia; order Lachnospirales; family Lachnospiraceae; genus Pseudobutyrivibrio; species Pseudobutyrivibrio sp. AR14. The sequence goes on along the minus strand of NZ_FMUY01000011.1, from coordinate 28,659 downwards.
ATGGTGAGGCAAACACTGTAAGAATAGGATGTATCATCGCCAATGTATGTCTTTTGGCTTCAGGATTTATGCAGGTAAGTGAGGGGGCAATCACAGGACAAAATCTTACCACACAGTTTTTATTTAGTATTATTGCTTGTACAATGGCAGTTATCGTTTGTAGACAGCAGCGTCGCCAGACTACAGAGACACTTGATACTATTAAGGACAAGGCAACAGATATCAAAGAGACATCTGAGGCAATTGTTGATTTAGCAGAGCAGCTTAATAACAAATTTATAGAAGCTAATGAAGTATCTAATAATCTTAATGACCATATGAATGTAGTACATGACTCAGTTGTTGAGATTGTTGAGGGTACAAAAAATACAGCAGAGGCTATAGAAAACCAGACAAATAAAACAGCCGTAATTCAGGAAAGCATTCAGGCTGTAGGTGAAGAGGCTAATACAATTGATGAAGTCTCTAGCCAGGTAGAAAGCACTGTAAACGATGGTGTATCACTTATTAATCAGCTAAAGAGCCAGGCTGAGGAAGTTGCAAATATCAACATTGAAACAGCAAGCACAACCCAGGCGCTTAATGACAGTATTCAGGATGTACAGGCTATCACAGAGACAATCCTTGGTATTTCAAGCCAGACCAACTTGCTTGCTCTTAATGCATCCATTGAGGCTGCTAGAGCCGGTGAAGCCGGAAAAGGCTTTGCTGTAGTTGCCGATGAAATCAGAGCTCTTTCTGAAAGTACAAGAGAGGCAACAGAAGAGATTTCGAGAATTATAGAGCGTCTTACATCTGATGCTAGATCTGCATCAGCTGCTATGTCCAAATCTGCTGAGTATGCTGCAAAGCAAAATGATCTCATTACAGAGACAGGCACAAAGCTTGATGCAATCAAGACAGGCACAGACGACCTTCGCTCTGGAGTAGTTCAGGTAAAGGCATCTGTGGATGATGTAATCAATGCCAACACTCAGATTATGGACAACATCACCAACCTCTCTGCTACCTCGGAGGAAGTAGCGGCAGCCACAGATACTGTTGGCTCAGTTAGTGATGACGCCATGGAAGCTCTTACCAACATGAACGACACCTTAGAGGTAATCAGCAAGATAGCCAAGGAAATGGAAGAAATGGCTCTAAAATAATTTAAATAGTAAAACTATCAGAGGCCTAACTACACGGGTCTCTGATTTTTTGCCATTTTTAGATAAAAGTGTAAAATAAAGATAATAGAGTCATTTTGTATGAACGGGAGGAGAAAGATGGCTGACAGACCTATATCAAGAAAAAAGAATGTAACAGGAAGTGGAAGTGTTCATCGTCGTCCAATGGGAACTAGTGGCGGTTCAGGTGGCAACCGAGGCGTAAATGGCGGCGGAGGCGGTGGCCTTGGAAAGCTTTTGATATTTGCACTTATTATATTGCTTGGTGGAGGCGGCGGTCTTGGCGCCTTTCTTGGAGGAGGTGGCTCAGGCGGAAGCTCAGGAGGTAGCTCTGGTGGTAGCACTGCAGGCAATACAATATCTACTCTAGCATCTACTCTTTTAGGTGGAGACTATACTAGCATGTCTCAAAGTGGTAATTCAACATGGAGCATGAAGTCTAATACAGGAGTGTTAGACGAGTATGTAGCAAACTCAGCCCGTGAGAAGTACACAAAAATAAAGGGCAATGGCGCTGATACCATGACTATTATGGTGTATATGTGCGGAACTGACCTTGAATCTAGAGCAGCTATGGCATCAAAGGATATTCAGGAGATGCTTAATGCTACTGTGTCTGGAAATATCAATCTTTTAGTATATACAGGTGGTTGTGCAGGCTGGAAGAACTCTGTTGTAAGTAATAGAACAAACCAGATTTACCAGATTAAAAATGGTAAGATGGCGCTACTGAAGGACAATATCGGAGACCTTCCAATGACAGACCCAAATACATTGTCTAGTTTTATCAAGTGGGGTGGTCAGAATTTCCCTGCCAATAGATATGCCCTTATTTTCTGGGATCACGGCGGCGGTTCAGTAACTGGATACGGCTACGATGAAAAGCATAAGAATGCCGGTTCAATGGACTTGGCAGAGATTAATAAGGCACTTACAGATGGTGGCTTAAAGTATGATTTCATCGGATTTGATGCTTGTCTTATGGCTACAGTTGAAACAGGTCTTATGCTTGATTCTCACAGTGATTATATGATTGCATCTGAGGAAACAGAGCCTGGTATCGGCTGGTATTATACCAATTGGCTTACAAACCTAAGCGGCAATTCTTCACAGTCTACTCTTGAGATAGGAAAGACAATTGTGGATGATTTTGTGGCTCAGTGTGGTCAACAGTGCCCAGGCCAGAAGACTACTCTTTCCCTTATAGATTTGGCTGAACTTTCTGCAACTGTTCCTGAGGATTTGAAGGGATTTGCAAATTCAACAACTTCATTGATTGAGAAAAAGGAATACAAAGTTGTTTCTGATGCAAGAGCAAGTACAAGAGAGTTCGCTAGTTCATCTAGAATTGATCAGATTGACCTTATCGATTTTGCGGTGAAGCTTGATAATAGTGAAGGCAAGGAATTGGCACAGTCGCTTTTAGGGGCAGTTAAATATAACAAGACCTCTTCAAATATGACAAATGCCTATGGTCTTTCAATCTATTTCCCATACCGTCAGACTAGCAAGGTAGATAATATGGTGTCTACTTATGGTGAGATTGGTATGGATGATAGCTATAGTGAGTGTATTCAGAAGTTTGCTTCCATGGAATACTATGGTCAGCAGGCTACAAACAATAACCAATTCCCAAGCAGCATATTTAGCAGTTCAGGTAGCAGCGCTGGAATCGATTTAACTAGCCCAGAGGCTATTGGTCAGATTCTTGGAATGCTTTCATCAGCAAGCGGTAATAAGTTCCTTGAAAATGGTGTGGATAGAGAAATTGCTGCAGAGTATATTGCTGAAAACAACTTGGATTTATCTAATCTTCAGTGGACGAAAAATGATGCTGGGGATACAGTTATCGCCCTAGATGAAACTCAGTGGGGAAACGTTCAGGATATAGAGCTTTCCACACTTGTAAAAGACGGTGATGGCTATATAGATTTAGGACTTGATAATACGTTTGAGTGGGATGAAGAAGGAAATCTTATCGCAAATAAGGATAGAAGTTGGCTTGCAATAGATGGTCAGATTGTTGCTTATTATCATATCGATACAACAGGTACAGCAGATAACTACACTATCACAGGCCGAGTTCCAATTATGTTAAATGGTCAGAGAGCAGATTTGATTTTGGTATTTGATTCCGCCCATGAAGATGGTTATGTAGCTGGAGCTGTCTTTGGATATGATGAAAACACAGAAGTTATCGCTAAGAATCTTACAGAGCTTCAGCCTGGAGATACAATTGATTTTATCTGCAAATACTATGCTAAGGAAGGGGATGATGTTAGCATCGAAGAGGAATATTATCTCGGTGAGCAGATGACAATTGATAAGGATATGTCTGAGATGCAGATTACAAATCTTGTTATTGAGGACAGTGAACTTTTAATCTCATACGTATTTACGGATATTTATGGAAACGAATACTACACTGATGCTCTAAAACAATAGGAGCTTTAGCCAATTGTTCACACAAAAAGCACACTTTCCAAATCCCGTTGAGCTAATATAAAAATAGTGACACTACTTTTGCAAAGCACGCTGTTTTGACGAAGTAAAGGGAGTAACTATTACAAACAAGGAGGCGACGGCGATTATGGGAAAAGAAAGGGCTAAACGGGGAGTGAAAAATGGTATAGCTTGGAGCAAAAGTATTAAAACCAAATTGATTGTAGCCATGCTTTTGGTGGCGATGGTCCCGCTTGTTATTGCAGTAGGAATCAGTTACTACACATCTACGGAAAAGGCAAAAATGGATGCAATCGATTCACTAGAATGGCAGACTTGGTACGTGGAGGCTGCTATTGCACAGGTTATTACTACTAACCAGTCAGCTATTACTTCATTTGCAGATTCACCAACAGTTATCGCTTTTATGAAGGGCGAAGAGGTGGACATGAATGATCTGAAGGCTCAGATGAAATCCATCGATGAGTTTTTAGATGATGGAAATGTAGTAGTTCTGACAAACGACAAGGGTTGGATGGTACTGCGAGATGATGATGGCAAGCTAGTTGATATTAGTGAACGTGAATATTGGCAGCAGGCTATGAAGGGTGAATTTGCAGTATCAAATGTAATCACCAGCCAATCTACAGGTGTACGAAGTATTAGTATGGCAGCACCTGTAAAAGATCCTGACACAGGAAGGATTCTTGGTACAGTACACAGAAATTACAATGTAAATGATTTCCACACAATCCTAGAAGAAGAGAGTGATGAGGGATTTATCGTAGATAGAGATGGTGATTTAGTAGCACATTCTCAGTATGAGATTACGTCAGAAGATCAGGTGATGAATTTCAGCTCATCACCTTATATGAATAGTGATGCTATTGAGGGAACATATAGGTCTACTGCAGTTGGCTATCCTACATATGTATCATTTGCTAAGGATACACTTTCTGGATTTACAGTTTGTGTGGCAATAAAAGAGAGTGCAATTATGGCAGCAGCAAGACAGTCTGCATACATAGTTATTGGTATTGGTCTTGTGTTGTTAATCATTGTTGCTATTATCTCAGTAATATTGGCAAATGGATTTACAAAGCCAATCAATGCAGTTAATGATTCTTTATCAGAGCTTGCAGATGGTAAGTTCAAACGTATATCCGGATTTTCTAAGAGGAAGGATGAGTTTGGAGAGATTGTAAAGAGCTCAAATACTGTAATAGAAAAGCTTGATGAGATAGTAGGACATATTAAGCAGTCGGCCTCTACAGTCGGCAATTCATCTGAAGAATTATCAGATATGGCTAATCAGATTTCTGCAACAACAGCAGGAGTTTCAACTGCAGTGCAGGAGATTGCAACAGGAGCAGTTCAGCAGGCAGAGGAAATTCAGCAGGCAGCAGAGAATGTTGGAAAGATTACAGATGCTGTAGGCGGAGTGCAGAGTTCTACAGATGATATGGAAAATCTTGCAGCGAGAATGAAGGATGCATCAGAGGCCTCTAGCAAGTCCCTTATAAATCTTCAGGATTCAAGCAGCGAGATGACTCTTAAGATTGAAGAGATTGCAAAGACAATCGGTGCTACGCAAAAGGCAGTAGGAGACATTAATGAGAGAGTAGAAGGTATTTCTGGAATCGCTTCCCAGACCAATCTTCTTTCACTTAACGCATCAATAGAGGCAGCAAGAGCTGGTGAGGCAGGTAAGGGCTTCGCAGTTGTAGCAGAGGAGATTCGAAAGCTTGCTGACGATTCAGAGAATATGGCTCAGGAGATTCGTCAGGTAATGGATGTTCTTTTGTCTGAGGCAGAGCAGGCTGTTGCAGCAGCAGAGCAGGTTCGCCAGGGTAATATTGAGCAGCAGGAAGCATTGGGAGAGACACTTAGCTCTGTAAATGGAATGCTTGCTGATATCGAAGAGACAGTAGAGGGCGTAAAGAGCATCGCTGATGGAGCAAGCACTTGCGTGGCTTCAAATGATGTTGTATCAGATGCAATGTCATCACTTTCTGCTATATCTCAGCAGAACGCAGCTTCTTCTGAGACAACGGGTGCATCAGTTCAAGAACTTTCAGCTACAGTATCTAACCTTGCTGATTCAGCTACAGGACTTAGAGATGTTGCAGAACAGCTGAATAACGAGATGTCATTCTTTAAATAAAATATTAATAATAGAAGCATTAGGCTGGCACTTAAGGTGTCAGCCTTTTCTTGCTTAATTAGGAAATTACTTTGTAATATCCTATTAAGCAAAACTCTTTTTTGTGAAGATATTTCGCTCTGCGACAAAAATTAAATTGTGGTATATTATTACAGTACAAAAGATTTAAAGGGAGAATTATCGTGGCAAGACGAAATGATAGAAGAAGTCGCAGAAGATGCAAAATGATACAGAGAAGACTAGTGATAGTTGGTATGTTTCTAGTTATTCTTTTGGTGGCAGTTGGCGGAGCTTTTTTGCTAATTAATATAGTCACAAAGGTTACAGAAGATGAGCCAGTTGAGGAGAAGGTTGAAGCAGTTAAAACTGATGAAGAAGCAATTCCTGAAGAACCTGAAGAAGAAATAGTAGTTACGGAAGAAGATGCAACTGACCCTCAGATTACAGTGACAGTGGAAACTGGTCAGGCGTTAGAAGTATCAGATTTAGTTAGTTCAAATGTGGCAGGGGAAAATACATCAATTACATATGGTATTGATGTTTCAAAATTCCAGGGCACTATAGATTGGGCTCAGGTGGCAGGCTCGGGAATTGATTTTGCAATGGTACGTGTTGGATATAGAGATTCCACAACAGGTGAGATAAAGGCAGATAGCAATGCAAAATATAATATGCAAGAGGCCGAGAAAAATGGAATAAAAGTTGGTGCATATTTTTTCTCCACAGCTGTAACAACTGATGAGGCAGTTGAGGAGGCAGACTGGGTAGCTAGCTATATTTCAAAATATTCAATAACCTATCCCGTAGGATATAACTGCGAGGGATTTGAAAAAAGTACAAGCAGACAATACAGCTTATCAAAGGATCAGCGAAGCAATATTGCCATGGCATTTTTAAAGGAGATTGGAGCCAAGGGTTATACACCGATGTTCTACGCTTCAAGAAATGAGCTGTCTGCTGATGCAAAATGGAAGACAAGCACAATCGAAAAGAGCTACAAGATATGGATGGCTTGGTACAATCAAGATACAAGCAACATTGCTAATGGACCTGCTTATGATGGACAGTGCGCAATGTGGCAGTACACCAATCAGGGCTCAGTGCCAGGAATAAAGCAAAAGGTGGATGTTGATGTGGCGTATTTTGGTTATGATGCCACAGCATCTGCTCAGGACACATCTGGCCGCGAGGAGGCATCAGCTGACGTAGAGGCCTTGATGAAATTTGATGAAGTAAACGAGACAGTCACAGCTAAGAGTCAGACTAATCTAAGAAATATCCCAAGCCAAGGGGCAGACAGCACGGTAATGCTGACTCTTACAAATGGACAGACAGCAACACGTACAGGTGTTAGCTCAAGTGGCTGGTCTAGAGTTGTCTATGATGGTGTGACTTACTATGCTGTTTCAAGCTATTTGACTACAGATCTAAGTGCCCCAGCTCAAACTACACAGCCGGCAGCTCAGGAACAGCCTGCGGCAGACCAGTCTACATCTACTGATACTGGCTTTAGAACAAAGTTTACTGATGTAAATGAAGTGGTAACACCAAAGGAAGTAATTAACTTGCGCTCTAAGCCAAGTGTTACTGATACAGATTCTGTAGTGGTGGCAACAGTCTATGCAGGAACCACTTTTACAAGAACAGGAATTAATAATGAATATGGTTGGTCCAGAGTAGAGTATAATGGGCAGGTTCTCTACTGTGTAAGCAGTTACTTGAAGGCGGCAGAATAGCGTTAAGTTTAAAATACTATGTGGCGATATAAGTGATGTAAAAGAAATAGTTGTAGGATTCTAAAAATCATGTTAGAATTCAGATGCTGTTAAAAATTTAACGCTTGCTATGTTTTTTAGCAGGAGGAGACCCGTGGAGGCTTCTACCAAAAGGAGGAACAAAATGCAAAGCAAAAATTCTAAGACCTATGAGCTCGTGCTCACAGCGTTATTTATGGCCATTATTATTGCAATGGCTGTCACACCACTCGGATATATTCCACTCGTAGTTATTAATGCAACAACACTTCATATTCCAGTTATCATTGGTTCTTTATTTTTAGGACCTAAGAAGGGCGGATTTCTTGGAGGAGTATTTGGCGTAACAAGTTTTGTTAAGAGTTCACTTACCCCAACTCCATCAGCATTTGCTTTTTCACCAGTGGCTGCACTTACTATGCTTCCACATAATGGAATAGGAGAGGCACTTCTTTTAGTATTCAAGAGTACATTTATTGCAATTGTGCCAAGAATTCTTATTGGAGTAGTTCCATATTTTGTATTCATTGGAATTAAGAAGGCTATTGCCACAGACAAAAAAGTAATCTACGGCTCAATTATTAATGCAGTAGTTTCATTTATTGTTGGATTTGGTGTTTTCGCCTTTACTAACAAGATGATTACAGAAGGAAAATTCGCAATCAGTACTTCTACAGCAAAGATAATCGCTGTGATAATCGGTATAGTTGTATTTGTAGCAATCGAGTTTTTATTTATGAAAAAGGATGCTAAGACTCTTGCTTTTGTTACAGCAGGTATCACAGGCGCAATGACAAATACACTTCTTGTTATGGGCAGCATTTATCTTTTCTATAAGGACCCATATGCAGAGGTTTTACAGATTGATCCTAGTGCACTTATGGCAGTAATTGGTGGAATCATCAGCTTTAATGGTGTAATCGAAGCTGTAGTTGGCGCAATTATTGTTTACCTTGTGGGTATCGTACTTGATAAGATTCACCCAGCAGGGGCAGTGGCAGGAAAGAACTAATTAATTTTTTAAGAAATAGCAGATGGCTCATAATATGTGGGCCATCGTAGCAAGTGATATAAACAGCAATACTAACTTATTCTTCTTTGGAGGTAAGGATTTATGTTAAAAGGAAAATGCGTTGTTCTTGGAGTTACAGGCTCAATAGCAGCATATAAGATTGCCAATCTGGCATCAGCCCTTGTTAAGCTTGGGGCAGATGTTAATGTAATCATGACTAAAAATGCTACCAATTTTATAAATCCTATTACCTTCGAGACACTTACATCAAACAAATGTCTTGTTGATACATTTGACAGGAATTTTCAGTTTAATGTGGAGCATGTAGCCTTGGCAAAGCGTGCAGATATTTTTATGGTTGCACCAGCCAGCGCCAATGTTATAGCCAAGATGGCTCATGGCATTGCAGATGATATGCTTACCACTACCATTCTAGCGGCTAAATGTAAAAAGCTTGTTAGCCCAGCTATGAATACAAATATGTTTGAAAATCAGATTGTCCAGGATAATCTTGAGACTCTTAAGAAATATGGATTTGAAATAATTAATCCAGCTAGTGGATATTTAGCATGCGGAGACACAGGTGCGGGCAAGATGCCAGAGCCAGATGTTTTGCTTGCTTATATTCTCAGAGAAATTGGTCACGAACATGATTTGGCAGGAAAAAGGGTGTTAGTCACTGCTGGTCCTACGGAGGAGGCAATTGACCCAGTACGTTTCATTACTAATCACAGCACTGGCAAGATGGGATACGCTATTGCCAAGGTAGCTATGGAACGTGGTGCAGAGGTTACTTTGGTGTCTGGTCCAGTAAGTATAGAGCCACCAATGTTTGTGGATGTAGTTAATATTAGAAGCGCCGCAGAGATGGCTGAGGCAGTTAAATCAAGAGCTGCTGATTGTGACATTATAATAAAATCTGCAGCAGTTGCTGACTATAGACCTATCAATGTAGCGGCAGAGAAAATCAAGAAAAAAGACGGTGAGGGCTCAACTATTGAGCTTGAGAGAACCGAGGATATTCTTTCTTATTTAGGAGAGCATAAGAAAGAAGGCCAGTTTATTTGTGGTTTCTCAATGGAGACAGAGAACATGCTTGAGAATTCAAAGAAAAAGCTGGACAAGAAAAAGGTAGATATGATTGTGGCAAATAATCTTCGCACTCAGGGTGCTGGATTTGGCACAGATACCAATGTAGTTACCTTGATTACAAAGGACGAGGCAAGGGAGCTACCTATCATGTCAAAGGATGATGTGGCACAAGCCATCTTTGATACCATTTTAGGAAAATAGAAATAATTGGCATTGCGATTGCAATGCCTTTTTTATTTCATAGAATTATTATCTACATTGATGCAATCATGTATAGAAAAGGATATAATAAAATTAATTATTTAATGTAGGAGGATAAGTTATGGGAGCTTTATTAATTCTTTTATTGATTGTTTTCGTGCTTTTATGCATGGGGATTCGTATTGTCCCTCAGGGATATGTATTTGTAGTTGAGAATTTGGGAAAATATCATGCAACACTTCAGGCTGGTTTTCATGTTATTATTCCATTTATTCAGAGGGTGGCAAAGAGAGTTTCTTTAAAGGAACAGGTAGCTGATTTCCCACCACAGGGTGTTATCACAAAGGATAACGTTATCATGCAGATTGATACAGTAGTTTATTTCAAGGTTGCAGATCCTAAGCTTTATGCGTATGGAGCAGAGCGTCCAATACTTGCTCTTGAGAACCTTACAGCTACAACACTTCGAAATCTTGTTGGTGAGTTAGAGCTTGATCAGACACTTACATCTCGTGATAACATCAATTCAAAGATGCGTGTTATTCTTGATGAAGCTACTGATCCATGGGGTATCAAGGTAGGTCGAGTTGAGCTTAAGAATATTATTCCACCAGAGGAAATTCAGCGCTCAATGGAGAAACAGATGAAGGCTGAGCGTGATCGCCGTGAGACACTTCTTGAGGCAGAGGGGCACAAGCAGGCATCTATCACTAGAGCAGAAGGTGACAAGCAGGCACTTGTACTTAAGGCTGAGGCAGAAAGAGATGCTGCCATTGCTCGTGCAACAGGACAGGCTGAGTCTATCCGCCTTGTATATGAGGCAGAGGCAAAGGGTATAGAGATGCTCAAGGAAGCCAACATGGATGAGCGAGTTCTTCTTATTAAGAAGCTTGAGGCTCTTGAGAAGATGGGAGACGGCAGAGCTACAAAAATTGTGGTTCCAACAGACCTTGCTACAGCAGCAGCTGATCTTACTTTTAAGACAGAGATGCTTGGCTTTGGCAACAACACACCTATAGACACCAAGGCAGCTAAGCCTGCCAAAGCAAAGGCAGAAGACCCATGCTGCAGCGATGATGACAAGGGTGCTACAACACAGCACTTTGCTAAGGGTGAGCATGTAGATTTTCAGGCATAATAATATATAAGCAGCTAAGATGCGGCCCCAGAAATATTCTGGGGCCTTATTTTTTCTTCAATGTTGTAAAAAAATTAAAATTTAACTATAAACTTTTATAATTATCGTCCGATACAGGAATTAGAAGACTATACAAATATAGTTTTGTAGACTGTAATCCGAGCACAACAGCTGAGTGTTCGGAGGACATAATTTCCCATAGGTACACGGATGTATGTTGTCCTAAAGGATTGAGGAGTGGGACCGAAATCTTAAGGACGTAAGGAGGAAAGAGCAATGAAAATAGGCGAAGTAAGTAGTTCAGTAAGTAACTACCAGGGACAGGGAAGTTCAGCAAAAGCGCCAGTACAGCAGGTAACAGAGAGTAAGCCAGTTGATTTTACAACTGCAGCAAAAGAAATACGTGCCAGCGAGGCTGAATATAAAAACCCTAGTTTTGAACAGAATGAAGATGAAAACAGTGCAGCACAGGCAACTTCTTCATTAAAAGAAGCTATTAGCAAGATTAATTCTGCACAGGGTAACGCCGAAGCAGTATTCGGTATTCACGAAGGAACAAATCGTGTAATGATTAAGATGGTTGATAAAGAGACCAGAAAAGTCATTAAGGAATTTCCAGCAGAAGAGACTCTTGACCTTATTGCAAAGGCATGGGAGCTCGCCGGAATTATGGTTGATGAGAAGAGATAGATTTTGGAGGTAGTATATGCCTATTAGATTATCAGGTTTAGCATCGGGATTAGATACCGAGGCCCTTGTAGGTGCTTTAGTATCTGCCTATAGCTATAAAAAGGAAAAATATACTAAGGCTCAGACCAAGCTATCTTGGAAGCAGGATGCTTGGAAGACCCTTAATAGCAAAGTCTATAGCCTTTATACCGAAGTTGGTAACATGCGCTACTCATCTAACTATGCAATCAAGAAAGCAACAGTTAGCGATACAACAAAGGCTACAGCTACAGCAAGTGGTAATGCCATCAACGGCACACAGTCACTTGAGGTTAAAAAGCTTTCTACATCAGCTTATGTAACTGGTGGTAAGTTAGCAGATAGTATCAAGTTGGACTCTAATCTTTCAGAGCTTGGAATTGTATCTGGTACAACAGACAAGGGAGCTATTACTGTTCGTACAGGAACAAAGGTTACCAAGATTGAGCTTGATATGACAATGACAGTTAACCAGCTGGTTAGCAAGTTCAAAGAAGCAGGATTAGATGCTAATTACGATGAGAAGAATAATAGATTTTTCATAAGTGCGCAGAAATCAGGCAAAGATGGTGATTTTTCAATCTCCGCAGATAATACTAAGGGTCTTAGCGACCTTATGAAGCTGGGACTTTTGTCTGACTCTGAGATTAAATCTATCAAGAGCACAGTATCTACAGAGGGCTTAGTTAAGAGAAAATACGGCAGTGTAGTAAGTGATGCTGACGGTTTCGCAAGCTTAATTAGAGCTGTAAAAGGTTACAAGGACATAATTAATAGTTCTACAGCTAGTGATGAGGAAAAGCAAGCAGCTAGAGAGGCAATTAATTTAGAGCCAGCTTATAGGGATATCGAAGAGTATCTTGATGGTAAGAATGTAGATTGGTCTACTCTTACAGAAAGTGATATTGTAGCTTACGGCAAGGAAATCTATAATGCAGGAAAATACGATGACGATGCTGCGGCAGCAACCGAAAGAGAGATGACAGCTTCTCTTAACGCCATCCGTGATGAATATGTAAAACTTTCAGCTGCTAAGGCTATGCCAGAGACAACAGATGCAGAAAAGACTGCTAAGAATGCAGCAATTGCAAAGGCAAAGGCTGATGTTGATGCAGTATTAGAGAATCCTGTAAATGCAAAGTGGGCTTCATATATTGAGAAAAACTTTGGCGCAGCAAATGATGGCTCATTTGAAGACGATAAGTACAGATATAGTGATTTCTGGACTCAGTCAGATAACTTAGAGCTGGCAAATAGCGTTTCCTATAGAATGAAGCTTGCTTATACACTTAGTGCAGATGATGCAGCTTTAGATAATGCTAATGCAGCAGTTAAAATTGATGGTTCTGATTCAGAGATTATTTTAAATGGTGTTACATATAAAGGTAGCACAAACTCAATTACTGTAAATGGACTTACTATTGAAGCAAAGGCCCTTACAGCAGAAAATAGTCCTATCAGTATCACAGTTGCAACAGATACAGATAGCTTATATGACAAGGTAAAGGATTTCCTCACATCATATAATACTCTCATGAATGAAATGCAGAAGCTCTACAATGCAGATTCTGCAAAGGATTATGAGCCACTTACAGATGATGAGAAGAATGAAATGTCTGAGACTGAAATCGAAAAGTGGGAGCAGAAGATTAAAGACTCCTTACTTAGAAGGGATAATAGTCTTAGCAGTTTGATTTCTACAATGACTATGTCAATGATGAAGTCATATACCATTAATGGTCAGTCTGTTTCATGGTCTACATTTGGCATTCATACACTTGGAACATTGAACGCCGCAAAAAATGAGAACTATGCTTATCATATTGATGGTGATACAGAGGATTCAAAGACATCTGGTAACCCTGAGAAGCTTCGTGCAGCTCTTGCAGAAGATCCAGAAAAAGTTATCGAATTTCTCAAGCAGATGACTAAAGGTCTTTACGAAGACTTAGATAAGAAGATGAAGTCTACATCTGTTAAATCTATGTACACAGTCTACAACGATAAGGAAATGGCATCAGAGTACTCTAACTACAACAACCTTATCAAGACATGGACTGATAGAGTTACAGAAATGGAAGACTCATATTATAAGAAGTTTGCTCAAATGGAAAAAGCACTTTCACAATTACAGAGCAATTCATCTTCTATCACATCATTACTTGGAGGCTAAGCTTTGCCGGGCAAGTAATAAAAGGCATTATTAGAAATTCAGGGAGGCGATCTTTATGACACCAATGAACGGTTACGACGCTTACGCAAGAAACAGAATTTTAACAGCTTCTCCCGCAGAGCTGACCCTTATGCTCTATGAAGGTGCAATCAAGTTTTGCAATATAGCCATAGTAGCATGCGAAAATAATGATATTGAAAAGGCTCACAATAATATCAGAAAGACTGATAGAATTATTGAAGAGTTTGAGATTACATTGGATGAAAAATATCCTGTAGCTAAGGATTTCCAGGCAGTATATACATATCTTAGAAGTTGCCTTAGACATGCAATGATTGACAAGGATCCAGAGACATTGCAGGAGGTGTTAAAGCATCTTCGTACAATGCGAGATACTTGGAAGGATGTTATGAAGCTTACAGCTAATGGCAAAAAGCTTGATGGCACAAATGAAATCGCTGGATAATGATTTTTATGACCCCTCTAAAAAGAGGGGTCGTTTTTTTGTGTTCAAACATTTATTATATAAATAGAAGAAATGATAATCAGATTCTGAACCTACACAGCAGAGAAAAGGGGTAAATCATGGAAAACATGGATTATGTAGTAATGCTTAGAGAATCACTTGAAAAGAAAGCAGATATCTTACGAGTTCTTCAGATAAGAAATCAGGAGCAGGCAGCTATTCTTCAGGATCCAAATACTACACCAGATGATTTGGAAAAGAATATGAATATGAAGTCAGAGCTCATCGATAGAATAATTATGCTTGACGAGGGCTTCCAGCAGCTTTTTGGTAGGGTAAAGACTATAATAGAAGCTGATAGAGAGACTTATGCTGATGAGATTCGCATTATGCAGGAGCTTATTAAAAAGGTAACTGACCTGACTGCTGATGTGGAGGCTTCAGAATATAGAAATAAAGAGTATGCTAAAGCTCGATTTGCCAATATCAAAAAAGAAGTTCGTGAGATTAAAAAATCAAATGACGTGGTTACCTCCTATTATAAAAATATGATGGCCCATAATAAGGCTGACGACCCTTCTTTCCTGGATAAAAAGAAATAAATTAGCCTCTAAAACAGGGAGATTTTAATGAAATTTAGATTAAATTAACAAATTATTTGACCTATTTTCAGATAAATTTTCGGCTCGCAGAAACCTAGTAAAATCAAGGCTTCTGCGAGTTTTTTATATTGCACATAAAATGAGAAAATTGATACAAAATGAAAATTTTTTTTAAAAAGGGGTAAAGTTTTTGGACACGCAAACGATAAATAAGGTGTAAGGAACAATTACCCTTGCAAAATCGAATTCGAATCTTTAGAAAAATCAAATTTAATAACCAGGCCAGACACGGATGTTGGGCTATCAAGAAAAACGGATTTAAAAGCTAAATGGACTTAGCTGAATCTCATGGAGGAATTTATTATGGTAGTACAACACAACATGCAGGCAGCGAACTCATCAAGAACGCTCAACATTACAACAGACGCACAGTCAAAGAGCACAGAGAAGCTTTCTTCAGGATACAAGATTAACAGAGCAGCTGATGATGCAGCAGGACTTTCAATTTCTGAAAAGATGAGAAAGCAGATTCGTGGTTTAGGCCAGGCTTCTACAAACGCTTCAGATGGTGTTTCTTCAGTACAGACAGCTGAAGGTGCCCTCACAGAAGTTCATGACATGCTTCAGAGAATGAACGAATTAGCAGTTCAGGCAGCTAATGGTACAAACTCAGAATCAGATCGTAGTGATATCCAGAACGAAATTGATCAGCTTACACAGGAAATCGATCGTATCGCTTCTACAACAAAGTTCAACGAGACATTCCTTCTTAAAGGTGATGTAGGACTTAGAAGAATGTATATCAACGCACATGATGCAGGTTTGGATGGAACATTAATCCAGAATACTACTAGAGCAACATTCACCATGGAATCACTTGAGGCAGGCGAAAGATATACAATCGGTGGTACACAGTACACAATCGGTGCTTCTACAAACCAGGAAGTAGCAGAAGCTCTTCACTTAACACAGTACTATACAGCAGGTGCAACACCTACAGCAGCAGGTACATGGAAGCTTACAGCTGGCGATACAATTTCAATCGATGGCAAGACATACACAATTAATGCTGACGATATCGGAACAGATATTGCAAACGCAAAGGTTACTAACGGATACCTCGCAAAGCTTATTACAAAGGGCTCAACAGTAAAATATAACGGTAATGAAGTAACAAGATTCTCTACTTCATACAACTCTTCAACAGGTATTGATGATGCTAACGTAACACTTATCAAGGCTACAGCAGCATACAAGATGGTAGCAATCGAGCTTAAGGCAGCTTCATCAATCGGCGCAACAGATGGCCCTGCTTCTATGGATACAGCAAAGACAACATCTGCAGACGGAAAGATTAAAGCTGGTGACTACATTTGGGAGAAGCACAACATTAAGAAGACTGTTGATGGTAAGGAAATTACATCTACAACATACAGCTTCTCAATCACAAAGGGCTTCGTAAATATCCAGAACGCACTTACACTTAACCTTCACGTAGGTGCTGACGCAGCCATGACAAACAAGATCAACGTTACTCTTGAAGCTATGAACGCTAAGTCAATCGGTATTGCAGGTATCAACGTATCAGATGCAACAGGTAAGAACGCAACATACGCAATCGATGCAATCACAGATGCTATCCAGAGAGTATCAGCACAGAGAGCAGAACTTGGTGCCGTACAGAACAGACTTGAGCACTCTATCAAGAACTTAGACAACGTAGTTGAGAACACAGAGGCAGCTGAATCAAGAATCCGTGATACAGATATGGCTGACACAATGGTTGAGTACTCAAAGAACAACATCTTACAGCAGGCTGGACAGTCAATGCTCGCTCAGGCTAACCAGGCTACACAGGGTGTACTTCAGCTCTTACAGTAAGATTTATAAAAGTGCTTAATCTACCAGAATTATATAACTAGAATAATTAATCCCCACCTCTTATAAGGGGTGGGGATATTTAAACAAAAAATCAACTAAATAGTAACTTTGAAAATAGCGCCTACAACAATTTGGTAGGGTTTTACATAGAAAAGAGGTAAAGCGTATGGCATACTTTACAAGAAACAAAATGGAAATGATGGTTTTGGAGCTTTACTCAGCAAATGCTAGATTTGCAAACGGGGGAACAGAAGATTTACAAGGCGATTTAAGAGTTCTAATCGAATGCCAGCAGAAAGCTTTAGTTCTCGGTGAATATCTTGAATCAATGGGAATGGATTACTCAGATATAGTTGAAAAATTTGAAAAATATTGCAATTTGATTTACGATATAAGTGAGAATTTAAATGACAGAGAATTAGTCATTGATCACAAGCTCGATATCGAACCTATCTTAGCAAACATTCTAAATGATATCGAAGAGAGAATTATCGAAATAAGAAGTATAGATGTATACGACTTCAGAGGATTGGTTGACGCACCAGGTGAAAAGCTAATAGTCAGCAAGGAAATCAATCGATTGATTGATAGTTGCCTTGGCAATGTACCTGGACTCACAGAAGGAGAGGAAATGTACAGACCACTTGTAGTTGGAACATACTAAATAAAATTCAAAGGCTCGTCAGATGACGGGCCTTTTTGACTTTATTAAAAGGAGAAACGATGAACACAAAAGAGAAAACAAAACTTCTTACAATTAGCCTTTTATGTTGTGGCAGACCGGATACAACCGAGCGCTGCCTTAAATCTTTGATGCCAATTCGTGAGGCTATTGACTCAGAGATACAGGTTGTAGATACTGGATGTTCTCCTGAGACAAGAGCCATAATTGAAAAATATGCTGATGAGGTATTTGAATTCACATGGTGTAATGATTTTGCCAAGGCGAGAAATTTCCAGCTGGATCAAGCCAATGGAAAGATGTTTCTCTTTATCGATGATGATGAGTGGTTTTTGGACACCAAATATATAATCGATTTCTTCAAGCAGCCAAATTGTACAGAGTACAATATAGGTGGCTATTATCAGCGTAATTATCTTGATTTTGAGGGAATAGAATACTCTGATATAGAAGTTGTACGCATGTGTTCTGTGACCCCAGAAACTAGGTTTATTGGAAAGGTACATGAGTACATTGAGCCTGCTTATGGAAATGCCATGTTTATGGATGCTCAGGCAGGACACTTTGGCTATGTGTATGTTTCTGAGGAGGACAATATTAAGCATTCAATGCGAAATATCCCTCTTTTAAAGGAAATGATGGAAGAGCAGCCTGATAACTTGCGTTGGCCATACCAGCTGGCTCAGGAGTATAGGGCATGTAAATATCACGAAGAGCTTTTAGAATTATGTAAGAAAGCCCTTGAAGACGCTAGAATTAATAAAGAGGAAGAGGCTATTCGCTACCGAGGACCTTTTGCTTGTGGTATAGCAATAGCATTAGATGAGCTAGATAGATATGATGAGCTTATTGAATTCTATTATGATGAACTTAAGCGCAATGAGATAATGGATTTAGCTGTTGCAAAGCTAAGTACTTATGCTGCAAAGGCTTTCTATGTAACTATCAAAACAAAGGAATGTGTGGAGGCATGTAACCGTTATCTAGAGATAATGGATAGGCTGGAAAATAATAAGGGTGAAATATTCCTGCAGGGAGGAATATTTGTTTTTGATGCCTTTGATGAGTTGCATAAGAATACAACATACTGCTATTTAATGGCTTGCGGACTTATGAATGATAATTTTGGACCGCTAGTACATTATTATCGCAGAATATCATGGAATTCCCCTGTTGTAAGACTCAATCGTGGCTTTATAAAAATGCTAGTTATAAAGGCATGTGAGTATGGCTATAAAAAAGAGCTGAGGGACGTACTAAACAAGTTCTTTACCAGACCTGGATTTAGGGATGTGCTTCAGCATGAGATAGACGAGAATCTAGAGAAAATAGATGGGCCAATGTGGAAGAATTTAAAATCCGCTTTTAAGACCACAGACCGTGAAAAAGAAATGAACCTTTTCTGCGATATCAGACTTATGGAACGTCGCCTTTTAGAGGGAGATTTCTACACCTTCAGCGAGCTTTTAGACAAGCTATTACAATATGCTGCCATGACTGAAGAATGGCACGGTCTTCACATAGCTTGGATGGAAGAAAAAGCAGATAAAAATGAGGTCAAACCAGAAGTACGCCTGGGCAGATTATTTGTAGAATTTGCAGAGAAAAAAGATGGGGACCCAACGGTAGCATTAAAGATTTTAAAGGATGCCATCGGTGTGAGAAAGATAATGGATTCCACAATTCAAAGCTTCTCTAAGTTATATGGCACATACCAGATGATTAAGGAAGAAAAAGAGAAAGATCCAAATAAATTTGCTGAGATGTACAACCTAGAGGAAGCTATCTTAAAGCAAATTGCGGACCTAGATGCAGCAGGTAAATCAGACGAAGCCATCGCTACATACGGACAATTAACTTCAATCATCCGCAGCACCTACGGAGTGGATACCTTACACTTCTAGTGTGGTGGATGGCTTGAGAGCGTAACAAGCGAAGGATTCATGTTATGAAAAAGATTTTGATGTATAGGTGGAAAGCCTACAATTACAAAGACATAAAGTTTACATTTGAGAAAATGGGATTCGAAGTTAAGGAGGTCTATCAGGACCTTCTTAATTATGATGTGGATGAAAAATTTGCAGCTGAACTAAAGGGTATGATAAAGGCAGATTCATACGAATTTTTCTTTACTGTAAATTACTTTCCACTGATATCAAATGTATGCCAGGAATGTGGTCTTTTGTATGTGTGCTGGAGCTGTGACAATCCACTGATTTCAATGTATCACAAGTCAGTTTTCAATGATGTAAATCGCATCTTTTTATTTGATTTGACCAATGTAGAAGAGTTCAAGGGAATGGGGGTAGAGCATGTATATCACCTACCTCTAGCTGTGGATTGCAATAGAATTGACTATCTTTTTAAAAACTCTGGAGATTTGGATAAATATCTTAATGACATAAGCTTTGTAGGCTCCCTATATGAGAAAAATTCTTACGACAAAATGGAGTATACCCTGCCTGATTATTTGCGAGGATATTTTGAGGCGACAATGGAGGCACAGAAGGATTTACAGGGGATAAATATCATCGATAGAATGCTTACTCCAGAGATTTTAATGGAGCTAGAAAACTACTTTGAACTGGAAAAATCAGAGGATTCTCTGTCAGATTTAAACCTTATTTTTTCAGTTACAACCCTTGGATTTAAAATAGCTGAAAAGCAAAGAAGAAGCATACTTATTGAGCTGTCAAAGCATCATGATGTAAGCATTTATACAAACTCAAATACAGCTGATTTGATACGTGTTAACTACAAGGGGGCCGTGGATTATTGGGAGGAAATGCCAAAGGTATTTAGAGGCTCAAAAATCAATCTAAACATGACAATTCCAAATATAAAAAGTGGTGTTCCACTTCGTATATACGATATACTCGGGGCAGGTGGATTTTGCATTACAAACTTCCAGGCAGAGCTTCCTATGCAATTTGAAAATGAAAAACATCTAGTCTGGTACTACGACCAAAGAGACCTTTTTGAAAAGGTGAATTTCTATCTAAAGCACGACGCTGAGCGAGCTGCCATTGCAGCAGCCGGCCGAAAGTATGTAGAAGAGAATTGTTCATATGAGCAGCGCATAAATACATTGCTTGAGGTCGTAACAGACTCATTGTGAATACATTTTAGATAAATAATGTAAATTATTAGACATTTTTATTCAAATGTAGTCTACAACAAACATTATATTTTTGTTGTACATTGTTTCATTTTAAATCCCTAACTAATATAAAAATAGAGAGCGAAAAGTTTTCGGTATCAGGGAGGGTTAAAATGGGTACAAATAATCTTGCACATGCGGCTCAGCGAAAGATTTTTTCAGCTGAGATTAACAAATTTATAAGAAATCTTAATAACAATCCAAAAGCACGAACAAATTCATATTTAAGACTGGCCAATGTTGGAGAAAAATTTTGGGGTACTAAAGGTGCCGATAAAGAAAAGCTTGAAAGGGCAAAAAAAGCTTTAGCTGATCCAAATAATAGATGGGTGAAATATATCAACAAGGTAATTGACGAAACTAACCCTGATTATCTCAGTAAAATGACGTTAAACCTAGGATACGAAGCATTTTTCCGTGGCACAAAAAAGATTCGCAAGAATAGAAAAAAGTATGGCTGTAACGTGCCTTGGCTTATTCTTTTTGACCCTACAATGGCTTGTAATATGCACTGTATTGGTTGCTGGTCTGGCACATATGGACACAAGGCAAATCTTACATTTGAAGACATGGATAAAATTGTCACAGAGGGTAAAGAGCTTGGCGTATATCTGTACATGATGACAGGCGGCGAACCAATGGTCAGAAAGGCTGATATTATAAAGCTTTGCGAGAAGCATAATGACTGTTTCTTTGCAGCCTACTCTAACTCTACTTTGATTGATGAGGAGCTTTGTAAGAAAGTTGTAGAGCTTGGAAATCTTACGTTCATGCTTTCTATCGAGGGAACTCCTGAGACAAATGATGCAAGAAGAGGCGACGGCCACTACGAAGCTGTAATGAAGGCTATGGACCTTTTAAAGAAGTATGGAATCATTTATGGAACTTCGATTTGTTATACAAGAGATAATATTGAAGCAGTAACTAGCGATGAGTTCTTAAGATTTATTTCTGAGAAGGGTGCTAGATTTGGTTTCTATTTCCACTATATGCCGGTTGGAAACAATGCTGTTCCTGAGCTTATGCCAACTGTTGAGCAGCGCAAGAATATGATTGAGCGTATCCGCTTTGTCAGATCAAATGAATCAGATATAGAATTTTTCCCAATGGACTTTCAGAATGATGGTGAGTATGTTGGTGGTTGTATAGCGGGTGGTCGTAATTACTTCCACATTAACTCAAACGGCGATGCGGAACCATGCGTGTTTATACATTTTTCAGATTCGAACATTCATGAGAAATCAATTTTGGAGATTCTACAGAGTCCACTTTTCATGGCATATCACGATGGACAGCCATTTAACAAGAATCACTTAAGACCATGTCCAATGCTTGAAAATCCTGAGAAACTCAGAGGCATTGTTGCTGCCACAGGTGCAAAGCAAACTAACATGGAATCACCAGAATCCGTAGACCACCTTTGCTCAAAGGCCGACACCTACGCCCGCGACTGGGGTAAAGCAGCCGATGAAATCTGGGAAAGCCAGCATAGTGTACAAACCCACAAGCACAGCGTTAAAGCACCTTCGCGACATATAAAACATACATCCTAAAATGTTATGTAGTAGGAAGGCCCATATTTCGTACAATATTATCCCTGTATTTCTTGGGGCTGGTTCCGTATTCCTTAACGAAGGCACGGTAGAATACGGAGTAGTCAGAAAAGCCGTAAGTTTCGGCTACTAAAGATATATCTTGACCGCTTAAAATGGCGTCTCGGCACATGTCGAGGCGCTTTTTTGTTATGTATTTATGGATGGAGAGTCCATTGGTTTCGGTGAAAACATGGGCTATGTGGAACTTGCTGACATGGAAATAGTCGGAGAGCAATTCCAATGATAAATCCTCGTCGATGTGGGTTTCAATGTATTGGATAATGCTCTCGTAAAGGGAGTCAGAATCCGCATTTACGATATTAGGGTTTTGTGACTCATATACATTTCGATTAATAGAAAGAATCAAATCGCTGACATAAAGCATGATTTTAGCGTCTTTTCCAAAGCGATTTGAGTTGATTTCATCAATGAGAGAGAATACCTTTCCTTGGATGGTGTTGAACTCGATTTCTGTGAATTTGTTAATGAAAAAGCTGCCAGAATTTTTGGCCTTATCGGTAAGGTATCGGTAGTCCTCTGACTGTCTACCCAGGTTGTCAATGAAATCCTCAGTAACCCAAAATACAAATCTTCGATAAGGAACATCACTGTCTACAAGGCGAGCATAGTGTGCCAAATATGGAGGGATAACAACCATTGTTCCAGGTGTTGGAACGAATTTTTTGCCATCAATGTACATGATAATATTTCCCTCGATGAAAAGATAAAACTCGTAATAATCATGAGTATGAGCCTCAACTGTAGGTACAATTCTGTCGCTGTAATAATAAATCTCAAAGTCCTGAGACAGCATATATTGTCTAGTAGAAAACTCTGTTTTTAAATTCTTTTTCATAATCAAATCACCCTAAAATTGCAATATTTGCCCAGTCAAAATAAGCGATTACTTCTTATTAAAAATACTATTTTATAAATAACATAAAACAACAAGATTTGCAATATAGCTAACAATTTCAACAATGGGATAAATCTTTTTTCGAAGTTATTATGTGAACATAAACTAGTTCCCTAGAGGGAAAACCGGAAAGAAAAAGGAGAAAGGTCATGTACGAGGATTTAAAGAAAAGATTTGAAGAAATTGGTATTATCCCAGTTGTTGTACTTGAAGATGCTAAGGATGCTCACGCACTTGGAGAGGCTTTGATGAAGGGCGGTCTTCCAGCTGCTGAGGTTACTTTTAGAACAGAAGCTGCAGAGGAGGTAATCAGAATCTTATCAAAAGATTTCCCTGACATGCTTGTAGGCGCTGGCACAGTTTTAACATGTGAGCAGGCAGATAGAGCAGTTGCAGCAGGTGCAAAATTTATCGTTGCCCCAGGATTTAATCCAACAGTTGTTAAGCATTGTTTGGAGAAGGGATACCCTGTTACACCAGGTGTTCAGACACCAGGCGAGATGGAGCAGGCAATGGAGCTTGGACTTGATTTTGTAAAGTTCTTCCCAGCTGAGCCAGCAGGTGGCCTTCCAATGATTAAGGCAGTTGCAGCACCATATTCAAAGCTTAGATTCATGCCAACAGGCGGAATTAACAAGGAAAATGTAAAAGACTATTTAGCATATAAAAAGATTGTAGCCTGTGGTGGCACATGGATGGTAAAGGGCGATTTGATTGCTTCTGGCGATTTCGCAAAGATTGAAGAGCTTACACATGAGGCAGCAGAAATTGTTAAGGAGGCAAGAGCATAATGGAAATGACACTTAGATGGTACGGTAAGGATTTTGATACCGTAACTTTAGAGCAGATAAGACAGATTCCTGGTGTTAAGGGAGTTATCACTACACTTTATGACACAAAGCCAGGCGAGGTTTGGTCTCGTGAGAGAATTAAAGCTATGAAGGCTGAGGTTGAGGCAGCAGGACTTCACGTAGCAGGAATTGAAAGCGTAAACATCCACGAGGATATCAAGCTTGGAAAGCCAAGCAGAGAGCAGCTTATTGACAACTACATTGAGACACTTACAAATCTCGGTGAAGAAGATATCCACATGGTTTGCTACAACTTCATGCCAGTATTTGACTGGACAAGAACAGAGCTTGCAAGAAAGCGCGCAGATGGCTCTACAGTTCTTGCATACAACCAGGCTGCTGTAGATGCACTTGTTCCAGAGAAAATGTTTGATTCAATTGCTGGTGACACAAATGGTTCTTTGATGCCAGGTTGGGAGCCAGATAGACTTGCTCATGTTAAGGAACTTTTCGACGAATACAAGGACATCACAGACGAAGAATTATTTGAAAACCTCAAGTATTTCCTTGAGAGAATCATGCCAGTTTGTGACAAGTATAATATCAACATGGCTATTCATCCAGATGATCCAGCATGGCCTGTATTTGGTCTTCCAAGAATCATCATTAACAAAGAGAATATCCAGAGAATGATGAAAATGGTAGACAATCCACACAATGGTGTGACATTCTGCTCAGGTTCTTATGGAACAAATCTTGAGAATGATTTGCCAGACATGATTAGAAGCTTAAAGGGTAGAATACATTTTGCCCATGTCAGAAATCTCAAGTTTAACTCAAAGGATGATTTCGAAGAGGCTGCACATCTTTCAAGTGATGGAAGCTTTGATATGTACGAGATAGTAAAGGCACTTTACGACATCGGATTTACAGGACCTATCAGACCAGATCACGGTCGTATGATTTGGGGCGAAAAGGCAATGCCTGGATATGGTCTTTACGATAGAGCTCTTGGAGCTGCCTACATTAATGGTTTGTGGGAAGCGATAGAGAAGAATGCAAAAAGGGGATAATGTGATGCAATTAACAAACGAAGGTATTAAGAACAAAGCGGCTTGGGAGAGTAAAGGTTATAAACTTCCTAGCTACGATAGAGAAAAAGTTACTGCAAATACAAAGGCAAATCCATCATGGATTCACTTTGGCGCAGGTAATATTTTCAGAGCTTTCCAGGCAAATGCAGTGGAAAAGCTACTTGAAGATGGCACTATGGATACAGGCCTTATTGTTGCAGAAGGTTACGATTACGAGATTATTGAAAAATACAATAGACCTTGCGATAACCTAAGCATTTTAGCAACACTTAAGGCTGATGGAACAGTAGAAAAAACAGTTATCGGCTCAATTGTTGAGGCTTGCATTTTAGATGAGGAAAACGAGGCAGAAATTGAGCGATTAAGAGAGATTTTCAGAGCTCCATCTCTTCAGATGGTCAGCTTCACTATCACTGAAAAGGGATATAAGACAAGAGCCTACATGAACAAGGTGGTAGGTCTTATCTTAGAGAGATACAAGGCAGGTGCCCTTCCTATTTCCATTGTCAGCATGGATAACTGCTCACATAACGGAGACAAGTTAAAGGAAGCCGTAGTTGAAATCGCAAATGAATGGGTAGCAGATGGCAAATGCGAAAAGGGATTTGTTGACTATGTTGAAAATCCAAAGGTAGTGGCATTCCCACTTTCTATGATTGATAAAATCACACCACGTCCTGATGATACAGTTAAGAAAATGCTTGAGGCTGATGGTGTAGAAGGCACTGAGCCAATCGTTACTTCAAAGAATACTTATGTATCTAACTTCGTAAATGCGGAGGAGACAGAGTATCTTGTCATTGAGGATTTGTTCCCTAATGGAAGACCTTCCCTAGAGAAGGCAGGCATCATCTTTACTGATAGAGAGACAGTAGATAAGACAGAGAAGATGAAGGTATGTACTTGCTTAAATCCTCTTCATACAGCACTTGCTATATTTGGATGTCTTCTTGGATACAAGACAATCCACGATGAGATGGATGATGAGACACTTAAAAAGCTTGTTACAACTCTTGGCAAGGAAGAGGGCATGAAGGTAGTTGTGGACCCTAAGGTTCTTTCACCACAGGAGTTTTTAGATGCTGTTCTTACAAAGCGTCTTCCAAACCCATTTATGCCAGATACTCCACAGAGAATTGCCTGCGATACATCACAGAAGCTCCCAATTAGATTTGGTGAGACAATCAAGGCTTATCGCGCAAGTCACACTCTTAGCACAGATAGCCTGAGAGTTATCCCTGTGGTACTTGCTGGATATTTAAGATACTTAGAGGGCATTGATGATGAGGGCAACCCATTTGAGCAGAGCCCAGACCCATTGCTTGATGAGTTAAAGGCACTTTCACCAAAGGATGTGCTAAAACGTAAAGACGTATTTGGCGTAGATCTTTATGAGGATTCTTTAGCAAAGAGAGTTCTTGAGATTCATTCTGAAATGGTTGGAAAAGGTAATGTAAGAAGGGAATTAGAAAAACTATGAAAAAATTTATGGATGAAACATTCTTACTGAATAATCAAACAGCAATTGATTTGTTTGAAGCAGTAAAAGATGATCCTATTATTGATTATCACAATCATCTAAATCCTAAAGAGATTTATGAGGATAAATGTTTTGACAATATGACTGAAGTTTGGCTTGGCGGAGACCATTACAAGTGGCGCGCAATGAGAGCCAACGGTGTTTCAGAAGTGCTTATCACTGGAGACGGGGCTCCTTTTGATAAATTTGTTGCATGGGCAGATACTGTGCAGAACCTAATTGGAAACCCTCTATATCACTGGACTCATATGGAATTGCAGAGATACTTCGGTATCGATACTCCCCTAACCCCTGCATCTGCAAAGTCTATATGGGACCAGTGTAACCAAAAACTCAAAACAAAGGAATTCTCAGTGAGAAACCTCCTAAGAAAACAAAATGTATCTGCCCTATGTACAACAGATGACCCTGCAGATAGCTTAGAGTGGCACAAGAAAATCCGTGAAGATGGATTTGAAATAAAGGTGCTTCCATCTTTTAGACCAGAGAAGGCAATTGGAATAGATAAGCTTGATTATCTCGATTATCTTGACCGACTTTCAAATGTTTCTGGTGTGGAGATAAAGGATGTTGATTCTCTCCTTGAGGCATTGAAAAAGAGACTTGAGTTCTTTATCGAGAATGGATGTAGAGTATCTGACCACAGCTTGGAGGCTACATTCTACGTAAAGACAAACAAGGTAGAGGTAGAGGAATTATTTAAAGAAAGATTAGAAGGAAAAACTCTTTCAGAGGAAGAGGAAGGCAAATTTAAGGGCTTTGTTCTCACAAAGCTTGGACAGATGTACGCTAAGAAAAATATCGTAATGCAGCTTCATATTGGAGCTATCAGAAATAACTCTATGAGATTTTTCAATTACATCGGTCCTGATACAGGCTTTGATGCGTTAAATGATTTCAACTATGCGCCACAGCTTGCAGCATTACTTTCAGATATGGATTTAACAGACCAGTTGCCAAAGACAATTCTTTACTGCTTAAATCCAAAGGATACAGAAATGCTTGCAGCTATGGCAGGAACATTCTGCAGCAATGAGCATGGCATTAAGGGCAAGGTTCAGCTGGGAGCAGCATGGTGGTTCTGTGATCACAAAAATGGAATCGAGCGCCAGATTGAGGCTATGTCAGATTCTGGACTTATTTCAACATCCATTGGAATGCTCACTGATTCACGTAGCTTCCTTTCATTCCCACGCCATGAGCTCTATCGTCGAATCCTTTGCAACAAAATCGGCTCATGGGTAGAAAATGGAGAGTACCCAGCAGACATGGACTACCTCCGTGGCATGGTGGCTGACATTTGCGGCGGCAATGCAGTGAAATACTTTAATTTATAATGTGGCCTACAAGAGTAAAAGCATCTTGTGGCAAAGCATAATAATTACAATTATTTAAAATATAAGTTTTAGATGAGCAACGAATGAGAACTAGCAGAGCGTCTTCGAAAAGACCTTTGAGGGCGGTCGTTACTTAGAAGGCACGCAGTGGCTTCTTATGTAACGCAACCAGCCCGACAAGAGCGAAAGCGTGTCTCGAGAAGATGCTTTGCTAGTGATAAAGAAGTTGCGGACTAAGGAGAGAAAAGAAATGAATTTAGAATTAAGAGACAAAAAGGATTGTAAGTATGATGCGGTTTCTCTTGGTGAGGTAATGCTTCGCCTTGACCCAGGTGAGGGCAGAATCCGCACAGCTCGTCAGTTTAGAGCGTGGGAAGGTGGCGGAGAGTACAACGTAATCCGAGGACTTCGCAGATGCTTTGGCATGGATACAGCTGTTATTACTGCATTTGCAGATAATGAGGTAGGACATCTCGTAGAGGATTTCATCCTTCAGGGTGGCGTAGATACAAAGCTTATTAACTGGAAAAAGACAGATGGTATCGGCCGTGAGTGCAGAAATGGTCTTAACTTTGTAGAGAGAGGCTTTGGTATCAGAGGAGCTCTTTCATGTTCAGATAGAGCAAACACTGCTATTTCTCAGGCAACAGATAAGGATTTTGACTTTGACTATATCTTTGGTGAGCTTGGCGTAAGATGGTTCCACACAGGCGGAATCTATGCAGCTCTTTCAGAGCAGTCAGCA
>NZ_FMUY01000009.1:0-127512 GCF_900101325.1 Pseudobutyrivibrio sp. AR14 | reverse complement strand
GATATGTGCCTTATACATGATCTTGGCGAGTGCTTTACAGGCGATATTCCAACTTTTGTTAAGACTGACTCTGATAGAGAAGTTGAAGATTCATTATTAAATCAGTGGGTAAAAACGCTTCCTGCAGAATTATCTGAAGACATAGCGGCACTTTATAAAGAAATGGATGCACAAGAAACTAAGGAAGCTAAGCTTTATAAATCACTAGATAAACTAGAAGCCTTGATTCAGCATAATGAATCGCCACTTGATACTTGGTCTGAAAATGAGTTTGAACTCAACAAGACCTACGCATTCGATACAGTAGCGTTTTCCTCTTGGCTTACAGAATTGAGAGAGGTAATTTTAGAAGACACTATGAAAAAGATAGAATCGGGGAGTTAAACAACTTCAAGTTTGATGAGCTATTGATAAGAGAATAAAGCTGAATATAATTTGAGGAAACAAACCTCGAATCATGAGAAATCATGGTTCGGGGTATTTTTTTGCAAATTTTTATCTTTCCGTTTCGGATTAGGGCTCTCGGTGTCCCACATAACTTACGAAGGGCAAGGAAGTCCTACCAAACGAAAGGAGAAAACGGATATGAGAAAGGTAGTTTCAAAGCTTGATGAGATGTTGATCGGTATGAAGGTGAGACTTGCGCAGAAGAAGCCTGCTGTAGACCAGATTATCATTATGTTCATCATCATCGCAGTAGCAGCCGGAATTGCTGGTCTTTTGTACATCTTCGGTACAAAGACTCTGCTTCCGAATTTCCAGAACAAGATCACAACCCTGATCAATCAGTGGTTTGACGGAAAGTAAGGAGGAGCTATGACAAAGAAAAAGGAACGGGTGGAGAGAAGCAGGGAGGAAAGAAAGGCGGAAAAAGAGAGAAAGCGCCTGATCAAAGAAGCAAACAGGATGCTTATCTCCGCACCGACAAAATCTGCAAATAGCATGGGATTCCTTAGTTTTGATCCGTCCGGTGCCTTTTGCTTTGACGGCGGCAGATGGGTCAAAGTTTTTGAAGTGACAGGAAGTATAAAAGGGGCTGTAAAAGCAGCACTAAAAGTAAAATCTAGAATCCGTATCACAGAAAGGATTGCCCCGGCAAAAGGAGAATCACACATAGCGAGGGCATTTGTCTCACTTGTTGCAGAGGGTGATATCTATGAGCCGGTACGGGAACAGTTTGAAGCAGACGAAGTGATATTACAGGAAATGATAGGGGTACGGTCCTTAACCGTAGATGAAGCGATAAAGGTAATCCTTATGCAGCTTGGTGGAGAAAAGAGGTCATTTTCCTATGCATCATTCGTCCGTGCAAAGCGGGATTTACTAAAGGAGATATCTCCGGAGATTGTGGAAGAAAGAAATCACTTCCAGATTGAAGGGTCTTTCGGGATGAGCATGTTTTTCATGGAATACCCGGATGAGGCTTCCGGAGATACCCTGTCACTTTTAAAAGAACTTGGATGCCCGGTATTTGTGTCATTTGATCTTGTCGGGATAAGTGACCTCGACAAGGAAGATTATGCAAGAACACTTGAAAAAAGATACTCACGGACTCTAAACCGTGACTCGGTACAGGAGTTTATGAACGTATCAGGACAGCTTACGTTTCTTTGTGATTCAAAGGATGCAATGGAGATCATAAAAAAGACGGTAGATACCATCTTTGCAAGAGCAGGTTTTTTGATTTCTCCGGTATTCGGAGGACAGAAAGATAGCTTCTTATCACAGATCTCTCTTGGACTTATAGATTACAAGAATCTAAGGAATGTCGGCGTAGAAACAATGAATGAGATTTTTAGGAGGGAATATGGCGGTAATCAAAACGAAGTACGAGCAGACGAAGATGTATGACACTCCTGTTTGCGCAGAGGTAAATAGCGTTCAGGATATCTTCTCTGTAGAGGCTATTGAAGAGAGCGGCATATTTACCCTGCCTGGAGGAAAGTATTCAAAGACATACATGCTAAGTGATATCAACTTTGCAGGTGTGACTGATGAGGAGCAGAAATCCATCATTGTCAGTTTTTCAAAGGTATTAAAGGGTATTCCCTGCAGGTTTTCATATAGCATCGCAAATGAACATGTGGATGAGAAGAGTTTTCACGAAAAGGTTCTTTATAAAAAGCGTGGGGATGCGGATGACAGACTTAGGGATTCCTACAATCAGGTAATCAGAGAAAAGTTATCTGATGCCAAGCAGGGACTATATCAGACCATCTACCTGACGCTTACTATATCAGCGGATGGAATGAAGGATGCCAAGGCAACTTTTATGTCTATAGAAGGTGCGATAAGGTCAGCGTTTATAGGACTTGGGCTTAACGGTATGCAGGGATCATCTATGAAGTCCCTTTCCATAGATGAAAGAATGCAGCTTATCTATAACTTCATGCATACAGGACTTGAAAGCGGATATAGGTTCTCCTTTCAGAAAGCGGTATCTATGGGGCAGGATTTTATCAATATCCTGTCTCCGGCCGCAATCGAGTTTGATAATGAGAGCTTTGTATTAAATGGAAGCTACGGAAAAGTGATGTATATCGAGGATTATCCAAAGGCTTTGGAGTCTGACATCATAACTTCCCTATCCAAGATCAACTGTACAAGCTATGTGACAGTCAATAATGAACTTCTTGATATTTCAGGCTTTAAGCAGGAGATTTCAAGAAAGTACATGGCAGTGGGTATGAAGATTGAGGGGGAGAAGCAAAGAAACCGTAATAATAATGACTATCTTGCGGATGCATCGCAGAAGCTTTTAAACGAAAAGGAAAAGCTCGATCAGTTTATGAAGGAACTGGATAGCTTAGATGACCACTACTTCAATACAACAATTCTTGTGTTGTTTTTAGCTGATTCAAAAGAAGAGCTGGTACAGATAGAGGATAAGCTTAAGAATATTGCGTCGCTTAAAAGCCTTACGCTTAAGAGCTGCTTTGCAATGCAAAAGGAGGCGCTTAACTCTGCACTTATATATGGAATACAGGAGTTTAAGAGAGTAGTGAATCTGTCATCAAGCTGCCTTGCGATGTTCATGCCTTTTAAGACTCAGGAGCTTAATGATGAGAACGGCGTATATTACGGCATCAACCAGCTTTCACAGAATGCGATCTTTGCTGATAAGAAGAAGCTGAAAAACCATAACGGCATGATTCTTGGACAGTCCGGCTCAGGTAAGAGCGTATTTTCCAAGAGCGAGATGATATCGGTTTATCTTAACAATCCCACAGACCAGATCTTAATTGTAGATCCCCAGTCGGAATACGGGCCTGTTGTGATGAAGATGCATGGTACAGTTATCTGCTTTGACTCCAAGAAGGAGTTTTACCTTAACCCGATGGATGTGGACTTCGACGGTGTGGATTATGCCGGTCTTCGGGAGATCATCTCGGAAAAGGCAGACTTTATCTTAACGCTGATATCTTCACTTCTTAAAAGAGATATGGAAGCAGAGGAGCAGGGCGTTGTTGATAGAGTCATTGATAAGGTGTACTCGGCAAATTATAGCATGAGAAAACGCCTTAACGGGGAGACAGAAAAAGCATCCGAATATGAAGTGCCGGAGTTTATGAAGGAAGAGATCACACAGGTAAGTCTTTCAGAGGATTTATCCAAGGAAGAGCAGGTAAGAGCCTATTCACCGACACTGCAGGATGTATATCAGGGACTTTTGGATGAAGGAACAGACCTTGCAGATCACTTAGCGGCAGCTATGGAGATTTTTGTAAACGGGTCACTGAATCTGTTTAACCACAGAACAAATGTAGACCTTAGTAACAGGCTGATTGCATTTGATATAGCAGGGCTCAAGGACAATCTTCGTATCACCAGCATGCTCATCATGATGGAAACATTAAGGGGCAAGATCAAGGTAAATGCCAAGGTCGGCAGGTGGACACATCTTTATATTGATGAGTTTCATGAGCTTTTGGCAGTTGACCAGGTAGCAAACTTTATTTTGAAGCTCTGGAAAGAGATTCGAAAGATGAGCGGTATCTTAAATGGCATAACTCAGAATATGTCTGATCTTTTGAATGACGAGAATGCCGGAAAGCTTTCAGCGATTCTTTCAAATACGGAGTATTTTGCACTTTTATCCCAGTCATCTGTGGATAAGAAAAAGCTGATGGAGTTTTTGCCGAGTATATCCCCTGCCATGTTCAACTTTGTTGACAATGCAGAGAGTGGAACGGGGCTTCTTAAGATGGGAAGCGTAACAGTTCCTTTTGATATGAGGATGAGCAAGGAGTCAGAAATTTATGAAATCGTAAACACAGACGGAGGTGGCTATGGGGTTTAAAGAGGAAGGAGCACGGTTTACAAGTGATGTGAAATTCAAAGACTATGCCCTTAACTTTGCCGCAGGTGAAGCCTCCAGGTTTTCTAAAGGAGATGGGGAGGATGCATCTGCAAAAGTGGATCTTACACTGAGCGGATTAGCCTCCCTTTCTGCAAATAAGCATAAAGCAAAAGCGAAGGAAATGAAGAAGTTCCTAAAATTAAAGCAGAAGGAGGCTTTTATAGATGAGAAGAAAGCGAAAGGAACGGACAGCGAGAGGAAAGAAGCCAAAGTTGAGAGCTCGTCCCAAAAGACTATCGGGGCAGAGGCATCAGCACAGACTCCTTCGAAGCCAGAGAAGGGCACAGAAAAATCAGATGCAGGAAAGTCTGTATCAAAAGATGTTTCAAAGAAGTCAGTATCCAAGGAGAAAAGAGCGGCAGCCAATAAAACAGCCGTAGCCAAGATGCTTAGGGCAAAAGGCATGATAGGAAATGATCTTGGCTCTGATAAATCAACAGGGGATGCACTTAAGGACGGAAATACCGGGGCAGTCAGAGTAGTGACAGAGATTCTTAATCCGGCTACGTACTTAAAGGGTTTTTTTGCCAAGATAGCAGCTCTTATTGCACCGCATGTAATGGTTGTTTTGATGTTTCTTATCGTATTTATGATCCTTGTATCTTTGGTGGTTGGCATGTTTACTTCCATAAATAGCGTAAGTACCACTGTTACAGGATTTGTATCAAGGTTTTCAGGGCGAGGAAGGATTCTTTCAGAAGAAAGCCTAACAGATGAGGAAATAGATGCGATTGTGGATGACTCAGGAGCTACAGGGAGACAAGAGGAAGTTATCAGGTTTGCTCTTTCAAGAGTTGGCTATCCATACTCTCAGGCAAACAGAGCAAGCGGCTATGCATATGACTGTTCATCACTTGCTTACTATAGCTGGCAGGCGGGCGGCGTGGACATAAGTTATGGAGGCGGATATCCTCCGACTGCTGCAGCTGAGGCAAGTAAGCTCTACAGCAAAGGAGAGGTCGTAAATTCCACAAGGCTCGATGTAAGAGATATGGAGCCGGGAGATTTAATCTTTTACGGCGGACATGATAACGGAAGGTTTCTTGGCATATACCATGTGGCAGTTTATGTGGGAAACGGTGAAGTGGTGGAAGCCCTAAATGAAGACCACGGCGTTGTATATCAGACACTTAGAACAAAAAACGTGATTTTAGTATTAAGACCATAAGGAGGAATGTGAAATGGCAGATGAAATTGCTCAGGTTGTAGATCTTGAATATAAGGGGATTTATTACCTTTTGAAAGGAACAAAGGCGATGATTGCAGCTATGGTAAGCGGCGTTAAGTCCTTGCATGAGTGGAATCATCAGAAATGGCTTAATAAGCCCGGAAGCTGCTCCTGGCAGAAGATCCAGGAAGCAAGTGAAGGGATGGCTCCTATTTTGGAGTTTCCCAAGGAAATGTTTGAGCCAACAATAAATATCACAAATGATCCTGATGTAAAGGGAGAAGGCTTTATCAGCCCGTTTGAATATTATTGTCAGAAGAATAATCTCAGATACTGTATCATGCCGGATCTTAATCCAAATGATGATTACGTTCCTGTTGCCGTGCTTGCACAGGACTTTGGAATCCATGATGAACAGATCAAGTCCTACATGAGAAAGCGTGTTGCAAGTGAGGAAGCACAGGATAAGTCATATGATGAGAAAATCGCTGATGCGAAGGATAGACTTGCAAATGCTGAGACTCAGGAAGAAAAGGACGAGATTCAGAAAGAGATTGAAGCACTTGAACAGGGTAAATCGCAGAACAGTGAGCTTTTGGCAGAGTCCAAGGAAAAGATGGATAGAAACAATGTCCTTGATTTTGCGGAATATCTTAAGCAGGCGGAAGGTACAGAATTTTTGGATAATCCCGAACTTGCAATGTTGCAGGCTCAGACATGTGGAGTTGTAAGAGAGTTCATGCCCGAAGATTGCATGTATCCTATCCGTGATTCAGGGCTTGTTCCGGAGTCGAAAGAGCTCTATTACAGCCAAAAGACCGGAGATGACACCCTTATCACAGTAAAGAGAAGCTTTGAAGTGGATGATAAGGGCATGGTCTTTTCTGTCTATGAAGTCGCGGATCCTGTAACGGGAGCAAAGTTTGAGCCCGTATCTGACAGAGGCCTTACGATGGAGGCATGGAATGAAAAGCTTCCTGAAATCCTTAAAAATGCAGGAATGATGAAAGATCAGCCTATGACGGTTATGAGAAGTGAAGAAAACCTTCATGACTATATCCTTGGGTTTGATACAAATTTTACCAGTGCCCAGGAAAGTGGGCATGAAATTTCAGGCGAAGCACAGATTATGATCGACCAGGCGAGAACTGATGCGGCGCAGCGAGAAGCATATGCAAGAAGCTTTTATTCTACTGTCACGGTTCCATCGGAATCCATCATGCCAAGTGAAAACAGGATTTTGTCTTTAGAGCTGGATGATGGTCTTGTGGAAGGAGTGTCTCTTGTAGGCATTGATTCTGATAGTGCAAAGATTTCAATCCGCTCTGACGAGAAGTATTCCTTTATCGGCTCTGATGGAAAGGAAAAGACTCTCACGGGAGATGAAATCCTTAAGGCACTTGAAGGAAAAGCAAAGTCAGAAAGTGCCACAAAGTCTATTACAAAGGCTACGGCAAGATAAGGAGGGGGCTATGATCACACTAAGTATCTTAGGATTTTTTCTTATAGCAAGTGCCATGAATCAGGCTTACGAATAGGAGGCAGGTCTATGAGCGATTTGTTTGTAAGAGAAAGACTGGTAAAAAAGCATACAAGGAGCGTTAAAGAGACGCTTATCATATATGCGATTGGTGTATTTGTCTGTGTATATCTTGGCTTTCTTTTGGGAGCTGTGTGGATGGACGGGAATAATCTGAATGAGTTCATGAACAACTTCCAGTCCTTTATCATAGAGCAGCATCATTTTATAGTAGGAGTTACACCGGCGACACCAAAGTTTGTATTAACCTTTGTGATCGGATGGTCTATGGCATTTATCATAATCTTTACAAAGATAGAGCATCCTTTCGCCGGAGAAGAATTTGGTAAAGCCAAATGGGGAGATGCCAAGGAATTTACAAAGCTCTTTGCAAACCATGATGAGAAAAACGTTGTTGATGTTGTTACGGGGGATGTTCATCTTGACCATCCCCTTCGTGTAAACACGGCAAATTACTGGATTGCAGAGGGGGTATATCTTTCGATTCATAATGAGAGGACTTCAAACTTAAATATGCTTGTAGTTGGACCACCTGGATCCGGTAAATCATTCAGGCTTGCACGTCCGATGTTATCCCAGCTATGCGGAAACTTCCTTGTGACAGATCCCAAAGGAGAACTTTTTAAGCAGACAGGACAATATTTTGAGGATAACGGCTATGAAGTCATGGTCATGAATGTGGAATCTGAAGATGGTATGCCAATGAGTATCCATTTTAACCCATTTGAATATATCAGAAATGAGTCTGATATCATGAGCATTGCCGGAATCCTTATGAAAGCAACAACTCCGGCAGAAGAAAGCGGCGGAAATGATCAGTTTTTTGAGCAATCGGCAGAAGTGCTTCTTACGAGTATCATTTATCTGATTCACTACTATTATCCGAAGGAAGATCAGAACTGGAAGACCTTTGTAAAGCTTCTTGATGCTACCTGTGTATATACAAATAAGGATGGTTCCATTGATAACAGAGAAGGCGGCATTCTTGATATCGCAAAGAAAGCACAGAGTAACTGGAAAGAAGAAAAGCATATGGAGTCAGATTTCCCCGGGTATGTTGCAATCGAAAAGTATTATAACGGAGCAGCAGAAACCACTAGCTCCATTGTGGCATCATTGGATGCGCATTGCAGATATATGAAGCTTGAATGCGTTATTGACCTGTTATCTGAGGATGAAATACAGATTGCAAAGAGTTTTGGGTATTCAAAACCATGTAAGGAAGCTTCTACAGGAAAGAGAATACTTTTTATCGTAACAAGTGAAGATAAGCGCTATTATGACTGGATTCCGTCAATGGTGTATTCTCTGTTCTTTGATGAACTTTACCATCTGACAGCCATTGATCCAAGTCTTCATGAAACGTTGCCGCAGCATTTGACATTTCTTATGGATGAGTTTGCAAATGTCACACTGCCGGATTCCTTTGTAGAAAAGCTTTCCACCATGCGTAGCCGTAACATGAGTGCAGTTATTATTGTACAGAACCTGATTCAGCTTAAGAGGAAGTTCCCAAAGTTTGATATGGATAAAGACCTTATCGGTAACTGTTCCATCATAGATATACTTGGAGCTCCGGATATGGATTCATGTGAATATCTATCAAAACACTTTGGTACGCAGACCATTCATAAGGCAAGTGAGTCTGATGCTAAGGATTATAAGGGGCAAAGTTCCAGATCAGAGGATGTCATGCAAAAGAGTCTTTTATCAGCAGAAGATATCTTTGCCATGAAGAAGGACGGGGAGTGTGCCATTGTAGTAAAAGGTGCAGATCCTTTATATCAGACTAAGTGTCGTATGGAGAGGACAGACTTTGTTAAGCTACTCTGCCGAAAGCATAATCCGTATGATCCAAAGAAACGCCAAGAGATACGGAAAGAAAAGCGGGCAGATCTATCACCGGTATTCTTTTCAGGAGAAAGAGCAAAGGCAGAGGCTAAAAAGCTACTAGCCCAGGGAGAAGAGATTATTCACATCACGGTAGATGAGGCAATTGCCTATCATGAAGCAGTTAAGATGCAGGTTAAGCCTGAAAATATTGTGCTTTCAGTTAATGAAAGAAAGATGCTTCAAAAGAATGCAGAAAAGTATCATGAAAAACATGCCATGATGAAAAAGATTATTCTCGACGAGTTTCGGGGAAATCCAGATGGAACAGACTGTGAGGAACAGGTATACCGTGACCGCTGCAGGGTGGTACGAAGCCTTATCAATGATGGCTTTTCTAACATCCATGTCAGGTTCTTAAAGCCTTTGGTAATCGCAGGATATAGCTTTGAAGAGATAAAAGAGCTTTTCAACCAACACACAGATACTGAGGAAATAAGAGATTTTATCAAACAGATGGGGATTGCTTAAGGCAGTCCCTTATTTGTTACCATTCACACTTTCCTATGCTTTCCTGGGCGCACACATTTATTACAACACATGACGATTTCAAAGTAAAGAAAAAAGCGCGAAAAATCCAAGAAAGTCAAGGGCTTTCTGCACTTGTGATGGCTGAAATAAATCGTCATGTGAAGATTAATGATTGCTAATGAGAGCAGAATGACTGTGAATAGTAACTTTGTATTCCTTGAAAAGATCAGCTTGACATTTCATAGAGTACTCTATAATATAGAGTATGATATTTGTTGCTGAATATCATCGGACTACATAAAAATGCTGTAAATTTGCAAAAAGGAGCGGATTATGGAGAAAACAATTGAAAATGCATTAGATGATATATCCTTAATAAAGGCTGTGATAGAAAAGACACAGAAGGATTTTGCAAAAGTGGCTATGTTCTTTATTGGGATAGGATTAGTCAATGGAATTGCGTGGATTATGGAACAACTGGCATATTACATCAGGAACACTGCAGGTTATGGTAACTGGCTTGTACAGGCATTAGGACAAGGAACACATTTGTTGCGGTTTGCCGGATATATTGTGTTATTTGTTTGTTTCTTCAAAAAAATAAAAGCAACAAACAATGAAATCAGTGAGGGAATGATAGAAATATGGGGAATAGTCTTGATTGGCTCCTATGTTCTTTCTTTTTTATATATGAGATTATTGCCAAATGGCAATGATGACAAACTGATTACATTATGGCGATGTAAAGAGTTAATAGAGGTTCTTCCAGTTATTTTTGCTTTGTTTATGACCGGAATTCTTACAAAAAAGTTGACCATAACAGTGTGTACAGCAATATATAGCATAATGTACTTTGTATTATTCGTTGGTATGAAAGAAATACCTTATGGAACATTTGGTGGAACAGGAACACTAATGCCCCTTAGTAGCATAAGCGTTAAGTGTCTAATGATACTTGGAATGATTGTTTTGGGAATTTATTTGAAGATAGGAGCAAGAAGTCATGGAGATAAACTCAATACCTGAAGCTTTTCAGACAAAGCTTAGATTGGCTATCTTATCTTCGTTATTGACCGGTCAAAAAAGCTTTAGCGAACTGAAAGAGATAACATCTTCTACAGATGGTAATCTTGGTGCACAGATAAAAAAATTAAATGAACTTGGTTATGTTGAAATAGAAAAGGCTTTTATAAAAAATAAGCCACAGACGACATGTGCAATTTCAGAATATGGTAAAAAACAATTTAAGGAGTATGTTGAGATGCTTGAAAATCTTCTTACACAGTCTAAGTAAATAGAATCTATGAGGCTGAAAGTATCAAGGGGGACGTATGTCAAAAAAGAAAATAGTTTTATTGATTTGTATTTTTATACCTATTGTTGGTCTGATAGTTGGATGGGAATTGTTTACACATGCTGTCACGGGACGAGTTTCGGATGCGGATTATTCAGAGGGGAATCCTGCATATTATCGTAGAGAAAAGTACTATGACTGGAAAGTAACTGCTCCGGATAAAATTGATTCTTTATCAAATGATATGGGATTTGATTTAAGGAGTAAGGACGTTTCCGCATATTCAGCCAATGATTATAAAGACTACCTCGGATGTGTTTGTTTTAATACCTCCACGATATGGTCTGCTGATATAGAAGATGTACTGAATCCTAATAATGTTATGGAGCTTGGGAAGAATCCCGGATTAGGAATACGTAAAATACATGAAGAAGGACTTACGGGAAAAAACGTAAGTATAGCTATTATTGATCAGGGCTTAAATCTTGATCATGAAGAGTATAGCGCTAACATTTTAGGATATGAATTGCTTCATTATTCAGGAGATGCTGCCCTTCATGGATCCGCCGTAACAAGTATAGCGGTCGGAAACAGCTGTGGAGTTGCGCCATCAGCTAATGTTTATTATATTGCATCAACATTTGGCAAGTATACTCCATTTGGCTATAAATACAAACTAAAATACATGGCAGACAGTATCGACAGGGTGATTGCAATCAATGAGCATCTTCCTGAAGAAAACAAAATCAGAGTTATCTCCATCTCTCAAGGATTTGATAATGATGATGAAGGCAGAATGGTTATAGATGCGATAGAACGAGCAAATAAAAAGGGGATATTTGTTCTTACGACAACTCCTCAATTTAATTATGGCTTTAGTATAATGGGATTGGGAAGAGAATTTGAAGCAAATCCTGACGACATCGATTCATATATTCCAGGTTCATGGCTTGAGGACTCATTTTATAGTGATAACTTTTGGCTTTCGCCTGAAACTACACTAGCAATTCCAATGGATTCAAGGACTTATGCAAGTTTTCAAACTACTGACGAATATGAATTTTGTGCGCAGGGAGGATATAGCTGGTCTGTTCCATGGCTTGCAGGGCTATATGCACTTTGTGTGGAGAAAAAGCCTTCAATAACTCCTGATGAATTTATACATAAAGCGTTTGAAACAGGAACTATTAAAGAAATCGAGCATGAAGGTAAGGTATACAGACTTGGTACAATAATAAATCCACAAAAACTGATTGCGTCACTATAATATGCGGCATTGTAAAATAAAGTGTGTAAGTTAACCACTAACTTACGCACCTTATTTTATATAGTCAAAGGTTTTTTATTCCCCCTGCCTTTTGAAGGCTGCTTGATAAAAAGAAAAGAAGCATGAGCTCCGTAAAAAGATATCAGATATGGAAATGCAGGCTGTATATGGAGAATGAAATGCAGGAAGATTTACGTACCCGTACAAATATCCTGATGAAGAAAAACAGTAGGATAAGACCATTCGCGTAGGCTTAAGTTCAAAGATTCCAGTATAAATCTATCCATCCCCGGGAGTCGGGCAGGGGTTGGGGTCGGAATGGTACCATAATAAAAATCTTAAAAAAGCCGCTATCAAAAGGCTTCATACAAAGACTTATAAACCTCGAATCGTGAAAATCACGGTTCGGGGTATTTT
This sequence comes from Pseudobutyrivibrio sp. AR14, assembly GCF_900101325.1. Lineage (NCBI taxonomy): Bacteria > Bacillati > Bacillota > Clostridia > Lachnospirales > Lachnospiraceae > Pseudobutyrivibrio > Pseudobutyrivibrio sp. AR14. The sequence continues at coordinate 115,105 of NZ_FMUY01000009.1, read as the reverse complement.
TTTGTAAATTTTTAAAATCCTGTTTCGGATTAGCAAGGCTCATGTCCCACATAACTTACGAAGGGCGAAGGATGTCCTACCAAAACGAAAGGAGAAAACGGATATGGGCTATACACATGCAATCGACTCACTTAAAGGAGTCCTCATCACACTGGGTACCTCAATCGGCGCAGTCATGCTGGTTTACGGCGGAATCAAGTTTGCAATGGCTTTTCGTCAGATGGATCAGCAGGGCGAGCACCAGGCGGTTTACTCGGTGGTAGCAGGCGGCGTGCTTCTTGGGCTTGGAGCACTCGTGGCAGTTTTAACTTAAAAAGGGAGGTTTGTGATGGAAACAGTTGTAAAAGCACTCTATAACGCTTCCTTCACTATCTGGAACACCCTGATGGGTCTTGCCATGACGCTATTTTCCACAAGTCCGACGAGTGCGGCAGGTGGCTCACCTTACGGAACGGTGCATTCGCTTTATAACAGCATCTCAGCGGCTACCATTCCCATAGCCACCTGCTTTTTCGTTATAGCGATCTATAAATCGGTGGTAACTTCTCCGCCGGAACAGCAGGCGCAGCGGTTTTTAATGGATGCGGTCAGATACTGCATCATCTTATTTGTTGCAGCGCATCTGTGGGAAATCCTTGGCTACATCATAGAGTTTTCAGATGGTATTACATCAAGCCTTGGAACGGCAAGCGGCTATACCCTTTCGATGGGAGGAGATTTGGAGAGGATAATCCATGACTCATTAGAGCTTCCGGAGTTTGAACTTTCGGGAGAGTGGATAGGAAAACTCTTTGAAGCGCTTGGCTGCGCAGCTCTTCTTTTAATCGGCGGAGTAGTCCTTGTACTTGTGATGGTTGCCAGTTGCCTTTCCATTATCAGTTCTGCATTTCAGAGAATCTTAAAGCCGCTTATCATCATGCCATTTGCAGGAATAGCGGTAGCGATGGGTGCAGGAGGTCATGAGATTGGAAGATCAATGCTTCAGTTTTTAAAGACATTCTTTGGCTTTTGCATCTCTGGAGCAATGATGGTGGTCATCATAAAGACAGGCTGCACCTTATGTACGGACCTTGTAAGTGCAGGGCTTTCCGGTGGAAGTGATATTGAAAACTGCATCATGATGACGGTTCAGGCATCTATCACACCGATTGTGATTGCAGGCCTTGTAAGAGGAACAGATTCAATCATAGCAAGGATGCTGTAGGAGGTTTAGTTATGGCACAGATGGAAAGAAACGTAAATTTAGAGGAAATAGACTCAGATGCGCTCTTTGGGATTGATGCATTAAAAGGTCAGAGCATCTTGCAGAAGATCATCTTCTTTACCTGCCTTGGAGCAGGGATTGTAGCAAATGTATGCATGCCGATGTTTCTTGGAACGCCAAGAGCGGTGTGTATCTTCATATTTCTTGGACTTATCCTTATCGGCATTGCTTTTGGATGTAATTACACTCAGGACATGACATACGGAAAGTACATGTACTGCTACTTTTTTAAACCGGTAAAGACCCTGCGGTATGAATCCACAGAAGATATCGGGCGCATCAAGAAAAAGGCAGAAGAGCTTAAAAAGGAAGAGGAGCTGCTTCTTAGGAAGGAAAGGGAGGCAGATCCGAAAGCACAAAGAAAACTCCTTATTAAGCTCCTTGCATTTGTTCTTGTCTTGGTAATAGCAGTCGTATCAGCGCTTATCTATGTAAAGGCTGTGCGTCCTGTAAGTTACCACCATGAAGTAATAGAGGAAACGGAGGTAAACAGTGAACAGGGAAACTGAACTTAGAACCCTTGCCCTAACCCTTGTAGAAGATTTTTACGAGAATCAGGGGCAGGGAGTCTTAAATAACTTAAACAAAAGAACATATGGAAACCTTTCGTCCGATAAGGATAAGGTTTTACAAAGCATCAGGGAGAGCCTTTCTGATTTTCAGGATGAAAACGGAAATGAGATGACAGAGGAAGATAAAGATATGGTGCTTTCCTTTGTAAATAAGGAAATCTGGGGATACGGGCTTATTGATGAGCTTATCCACGATAAGACCATATCTGATATCAAGATCCATGATGCGAACCATATCAGAATTAAGCGTGAAGGAAAAAGGGAGAGCAGCACCATAACTTTTCCGTCAGAGGAAAGCTATGAGAGGTTCGTGACAAGGCTTTTAGAGCGAAACAAGGTAAATCTTGGTACGGCAAATGCTATCCAGACCTTTACCGATGCAGATCAGGATGACTTTATCCTGCGTCTTGCAGTCATAAGCGGGCTTTTGATTGTTGGCGGAAGCCCCTGCGTAGTCATCAGAAAGATTCCAAAGGATAAGTATTCTCTTAAGGAACTTGATGAGATGGGAATGTTTTCAGACCAGGTGGCAAAGAGCATGTCGGAGGAAGAAATCACAGACTTTTATATCTCAGAAGATAAGTCAGAGTTTGATATCCTTTTACACCGCATGATCAGGGGCAGAGGCATTCTTTTTACAGGAAAAGGAGCATCCGGGAAAACAACACTTATGAATGCATGCCTTGAAAAAATCCCTGAAACAGATTCTGTCATGATCTGTCAGGAGAATGCAGAGCTTTTTGACCTGCATCATCCGGATTTAATTGCCGCTCATGTCATGGTAAATGGCGGAGATAGTAAAGTCAGCTATAACCTTGGAGACCTTACAAGAGTAGCACTTCTTGTAGACCTTGACAGGGTAATCGTTGGAGAGGTTAAGGAAGGATCAGAAGCTGCCGGACTTTCAAAGGCTTCTATGACAGGGCATAAGTGCTGGACATCGGTACACGGTGAAAGCTGTGAGATGGCAGTAGAGAAGATGGCAGACTATATCTCTCAGGCAACAGGCTATGGAAACAGGGAAGCATTAAAGCAGCTCCTTGGATTTGAGTATGTGGTGCATCTTAGGAATTTCCGTGTGGATGAGATCGTAAGGATCATGGACTTTGACCATGAAAAAGGAAAGCTCGTACTTGAAAAGGTTTATCCCTTCACGAAGGAGAAGGAGGCAGTATGAAAAACATAGTAGCGGCAGTACTTGCAGGCGTGCTCTCTTTTTCCTTGACGGGCTGTAGTGTGTTTCAGACCTTAGAGGGACAGACGGAGGATAAGCCAAATGAGTACTCAAATGTCTATGAGCTTTCAAGCGGCAAAGCCTATGTCTGGGAGCATGAGGGAGAAACAGATATCAGAAATGATTTATCTCAGGACAGGGTAGGAGATCCGGTATTCTTTGCCTGTCCTTTAGGGGATATCAACTTTAAGGGAGATGAACTGTCAGATATCGACCAGTATCCAAGAAGTATCTGGATCCCGTCAGATATAGATGATCAGATCCCGACTGTAACCAGTAAGAATGCTCTTATCTATATCTCAGATACCACAGTTCCGGAGGAGATCATCTTTGAAAGGTTTGCTGATTACGGGTATTCCATCGGAGTATCAAACATGGAAGCTGATGGAGGCGGACACTATTTCATAACTTACGCAGAGACCGATGAGGATGATTACAAATACTACGTGGATATGAAATCAGAAGCAGCTCAGGTAACAGAGTTTGATACTATAGCAAGACTTTACCTTGATAAGGTGGGCGGCATGGAAGTAAATGAGGAAACCGTATCAGATGGCGGAACCGTAATGAATCTTGAAAAAGATAAATCTTATATCTGCGAGTTTTACACAGGCACCTTTTATCAGGACTTTAAGTTAAAAGCCAACATCCATAGCTTTGGAAAGCTTGAGCGGTTTGTTTGTCATGATTATGAGTTCTTACATGCCAACTGTATAAAGATTGAGATTCCGGAGTGGTTTAAGTCAGGGTACTACTTCGTGCAGGGCGTAGGACTCTTTCGATATGTAACGGATGAAGACCTTTTAGTCTACAATGGGCAGGCGTATGACCCGGGCATTAACTGGAATGATCCTATAAAGCAGTATGACGAGTACGGAGTCTGTATCTTTGATCCAAGCCTTGACATTAATTATGAAGATATAGAAGAAAATTCCGATCCAGGGCTTGATGAGTCAGAGATTGTGATAGGGGCAAGTCCTGAAGAAGAGGAAGAAACAGAAGGGAGTGAGATAGATGAATCCAGTGAGGGTAGCACTTTGGATAGTGATAGTAATTAGCATATTTATCGTAAGCCTCATTATCCATAAGGAGTTTTTAAAGCGCAGCATCTTTCAGGAAATCTACGGAAAGTATAAAGGAAACCTTGAAAAGAAGGTAAAGGAAGAGAACTGGTTTGTATCAAAGTATGGAGTGATCGAAAACAGGAGCTTTCTTTATAAAATCGACAGGCTGATCACCATGAGCGGACTAAAAAAGACATTTCCGCACCTGTCAGGTGAAGTCTTTATAGGGATATTGTTTATAAGCCTTATTGCGACTGCAATATTGGTATCTAACCTTGCAGGTAACGTGTTCCTTGGACTTTTCATAGCACTTGCAGTAGTAACGGCAGAGTTTCTGGTGGTGATCTTTTTGTCGGGAAGAACTTACAACCAGATCGAAGAGGATACGAGCCTTTTTATTTCAATCCTAAGCAACCATGCAAAGGGGAGCTCAGATATCGTAACCATTATGACAAGAACCCTGCCAAGTATGGACGGTCCCATAAGAGAGCTTATAAAAAAGTTTTTACTTGATGCAGAAAAGACCGGGGATATCGACATTGCCTTTGATGTAATGAAGGAATCTGTAGATAACAGGACATTTCAGACCATCATCGTAAATCTTAAGAACTGTATGCATTATCAGGCAAATTATGAAGAGGTATTGCAGCAGATGATGAATCAGGTGGCGGAAGCCATGAGCGCAAGGGAAGAGAGAAAGAACATCCTCTTTTCCATGAAGATCACTCTTGTGTCTATATCCATCATGAGTGTCATTATTGTAGCTCTTATCGGAAAAGGTATCGGAATAGATGTAAAGGCGATACTTACAGGAAACATGGCAGGTCAGTTCATTTTGTTTATCACAGGTCTTTTGTATCTGTTTGTAACCACAAAGCTCTTCGGAGTGGATAAGTAAGGAGGAGAAGATGATAGTAGGACTTTTATTATTTTTGATCTTTGCACTTGTCTTTACTACGATACAGACCCTTCTTCTTAGAAAAGAGGGATCAGATAGTAAGACCTATGCAAAGGAGCAGCTTGAAAACCTAAAGAAAGGCAGGCATTTTCAGGAATTTGTCCTCAGAAAGCAGATAAAGCTTAAAAAGTACGGGGCAGATATTTTTGTAAGAGACGGTATCTTAGTTTCCCAGTGGTATCTGTATAAAGCGCTTTTTGCATCTGTAGCGGGAGTGATCACCTTTGTACTATCTGTAAAGGTCTTTCATGCGGATGCAGGGTACATTATCACTGCGGCAGTTACGGCATTTGCCTGGTTTTTCCTTGATCTGTATCTGTCTATGGAAAATAAGCAGAGTAATGAAGCCATGATGCCGGATATCTGCGAGATGAGTAGATCCGTTCTTTACGGAAAGCGTGGTGGTCAGTACATCATTGATGCCATAAAGGATGCCTGCATAGTTGTTGAGAACAAGCGCCTTAAGATGGGGATGATAAAGCTTAGAAGTAATCTCGATGCAGGACGTAACCTGGAGGAATCTTTAAATGAGTTTGAGATGAGCTTTACAACACCTGAGATTGCAAGCTTTTGTACAGTGATTAAGTCCCTGCAGACAACAGGGCATGTGGAGGAAGCTCTTAAGACTTTGGAGAATAACATCGAGCGTGGTCAGGCAGGCGTAAATAAGCGTAAGTGCATCGTCCTTGAAAATAAAACGATGGTGTATGTGCTACTTATAGCATTTGATCTTCTGATCATGATTTTATACTGCATCATCATGAAGCTACTTGATATGCAGATCGCATTTTAGGAAGGGAGGCCCTATGAGAAATCTTTTATTAAAGAAGAAAAAGGCATCAGTTATTGAAAACGTGCTTGTAAGTCTTATCAGCATCGTTATGGTCTGTGCCTTTCTTGTAATCGTTTTTGGAGCCTTTTCTTCTATTAATGATAAGTGGTCTATGAGGCAGGCAGCAAGAGAGACGCTTCTTATCATGGAGACGGAAGGGTATCTAAAGCCGGAAGATCAACAGGCACTCATCCATGAGCTTGAAGGGTACGGACTTTATAACATCAGTCTTTCCGGCACCACAACAAGTGAAGTGGACTATGGAGAGAGGATATATCTTAAGATCACGGGAACCTATGATGACAATATTCTCGCTTTTGCTGGAGGTATCTCAAAGGTAGCCCACCATCCGACAACAATAACGATCCATAGGCAGACTACGGCAAAGCAGTAAGGAGGGCGTATGAAAAAGAAGAAAGCGACCGGTGCAATCGGATATGTGATGCTCTTTACTATGGCTATCATTATGGTCATCATTACGCTCTTTATGCTTGCAAGCAGCAAGTTGCAGACTATCCAGCACGATGTGGATGATGCCTTGGCAGATAGTGTTCTTGCAGCTCTTGTTGCAGATGATATCTACTACTTTGAGACCTGGGAAGGAACAGGTACGGCGGTAGTAAGATTCAGGGATCTTGATGAAAGCTATAAGCTCTATAGGGACTGCATGAAGGATGCCATAGAAAGTAAGAATGACTTTTACGGAAATATCCGCTATCCCACATTTATCTGTTATGAGGTGGAAGACGGGGAAGTTACCATCACAACCTTTAATGAGTCAGGCGGAAGGAGTGAGAGTCATGGGGCACTTGGAGATGTAAAAACCCCGACAGGCGAAACAGTAAAAGAAACAAGCGCCTATGGGAAGGTCACATTTGATCTTCAAAGCCTTATCGGAGGCGAGCCCATAGGAAAGAGCAGAGATTTGTATTGTACTTTGGAAATCAATAGTGAAGAAAGTTACGAGGAGGCAAAATAATGTTTGAGAAAAAGGTAAATACCAAAGAGGTCAAGGAAGCAGTAAGGAAAGAAAAGAAGGAGAAAAAAGCGGTAAGTAAGACCGGCATAGTAAAGATTGTACTTGTACCGCTTCTTATCACGGCAGTCTTAGTCGCAGCTATCTATCTTGTGATGGATAAGATGACAGAGCGTGAGACCCTTCTTAAGAATGTGGTTGTAGCAAGTCAGGATGTGAGGGTAAATGCCTATATCACCCCTGATGAAGTGGATGAGTATTTCACGGTGATCCAGGTTGACGGGAATGCAGTAGCAGAAAGCGCCTATACATCCCTTAAGGATTTAAAAGAAAAAGGATTTTATACTAATATCCCCATTGGAAGCGGTCAGATCCTTTACTCCGGTAATATCAAGCCCACAGATGCAAGGCTTGATAAATATAAGTCAGGGTATGAGATCACAAGTATCGCAGTTTCAAACTTCGATAAGGGCGTAAACGGAAAGCTAAGGGAGGGAGCAATCATTGATGTCTATGCAGTAGATCCCGCAACAGATGAACTCACCCTATACGTGGAAGATGTATACGTTGCAGGAGCATTTGATTCCTCCGGCAATGAGCTTACTACGGAGGAAGGGGTAGCCCAGAGCTTTACCGTCTATGTAAAGGCAGCGGAGATTGAGAACATGAACCGTGCGATCAACTATGGCGAGATTCACATTTATCAGAAATAACCTATGCGAAAGGGCTCCGGAAACGGGGCTCTTTTAATGTTAAATAGGGTAACGTTTGTTATAATAAAGGGTAGAAATAATGTCGATATATAATTATTAGGATTTATGCAGTTGAATTGAGTTTTTCGGGTTACTATTCACAGCCGTAGAGAATGAATGATTTTTGGGGTCAGTAAATAAACGGGACTAATGGGTAGTCACCAATTCCGATAGAGTATAAGGAAATCCTTTTGTAAGACGCGACATGGCATCAACTTCCGAAATGTTATAAATACGACAGGTTTGAAGATATGTTCGGATTCTGGCAAAGTATCGTGCACTGGTGATACCAATGTATTGGCCGGAGACTTTTTGTTTTATTTTTGCAGGTCGAAGATTTCTCTCGCTGATATTATTTGTTACCGGAATCGAGAAATCTGTTATCCATAGAAAGTAGTTGTCTCGAAATTTTTTGATTCTTTTTATGAGTTTACGACTATCCGCTTCATAATAATGACCGATGGTTTCCTTATGTTCGATGTCGGCGCTGCATAGTATTTGATCGAGCTTTTTATTGAATTCACAGATATACTCTCTATCGAAACCGGTTTTACTTTGTTTGATCAGAGTGTTTCGATCATGTATCGTAGTTGAGATGAGTTTTTTGAGGCCTACGGCCCATTGGAGGTGGGAAATATCAAAAAGTTTTTGAAGATCACGCTGTAGGTGCTGATTGCATTCAACATTCTTAAAGTGGAAGTCGTCATTATAATTCATGACAAGGTGGTCGTGCATTACAAAAGTATCTTCCGGCAAAGCAGTGAGAATGGCGTCATCATCAATACTGGCACGATCTTTCTTTTCATGAGCTAAAAACAGAGCAACATGTTCATTGCCATAGAAGCGAAGACATGCACGAGAGGTGTTGATAAAAATAACGGTATCATCCCAACAGAGGATATCAGAGGTGATGCAGGACATCCGGGCTTCACGTTCAAAAGGATCAAGAGCATCGTATGCGCGTTGTTGAAGTTTGCAGATATAGCCTTCAGACAACTGTACATTTCCGCCGGTCAGTCCGTTGATAATACGTCTTGTACGATTGATACTGACAAAGCCTGTGTTGGTAAGAGAAAGAGCGAGAGCCTGGACATTGCTGCCGTATTGAATGTTTTCCTTCAGGTTCAATGGTATAGGCGAGTGGACGATGTGTCCGCATTCATCACACTGGTAGATGTAGAAAAAGTTCCTCTTTTTGATTACACGGACTTCGTAATCCAGGACATCTTTTTCTCGCCTTTCCAGAAAGGTCAGAGAGCCGCTTCCACAGTCGGGGCAGCTGTCGAGCTTAAATTCCTCTATCTCATTCACCTCATCAGAAGAGAAAGGGGAGAGAGAATGTTTTTTGTGACCGGGCTGTCCTCCGCGGCTTCTCTCGGATTTTTCCCGTGAGTTAGGAATGTGTTTCTTCTTTCCTATTGGGGTTTTGCTTGTTGGAAGAGAACTGTTTGTACTGTCAGTATCAGACTTTGCCTTTTCTTTGAGGAGAGCCTCCTTCAGGGCATCCACCTGGGCCAGGAGTTTGGCGTTTTCGCTTGCGCTGTTTTTCAATATGGCATCCAGACGATTTTCGAGAACTTCGCATCTGTTTTTATAATACTGTAGATCGTCTTTCAAAGAATCAAGTTCGGCAACAGCGTCAGATGCACTGGCGTTGAAGTTTTCGCGGACGATCACCTGCTGACGGTACAGACCTTTGTATCGGTTAAGCTCATTTGCAAGATGTCGGTTTTCCTGAGTCAGCCGGTTGATTGTCCGGATATGCTCAGCCTTTTCAGCATCGACATAGGTGCCTTTACTTAATCGCTCAATAGTTGATTTGAGCTGGGCGTTTTCACGTTGAAGGACAAGCAGTTCCTGACGCCGTTTTTCGTAGGCTTCATTAAGGGTCATGTGAAATCAGCGGCTCCTTTTGGATTTGAGAGTTTGGATCTCTTTTCGGAGAACTGAGTTTTCTTCCAGCAGACGCCGGATCTCAGATTTGAGTTCCTTCATGGTTTTAGGCATTTCGTACTCGTCCTCTGCAGGAACGTAATTCGGGCTGCGTTTTCGTCCGCGCCCATCGGTCGGGACGATCTTGCCGGTGGCTTCATCGACACGTCCTATGAGCGTGCGTTTGGAACGGGATTGCTTTTTCTCTTTGTCCCAGACATAAGATGTTTCGTAGGCATAAGTTAAACCGGAACGTTTGTCTTTGTTATATGTGATAGCCATATGATCACCTCCTTTATATCGTCACGTATAATTATATCACATGACGATATAAAAAGCAATAGAAAAATGCCAAAAAAGTGAGAAAATATCGGTTTTTGGCACATTGATCAAAAAGAAAAATCGTCACGTGTTGTGATTAAGAATTTTAGAAAAGGCTAAAAGACTGTGAATAGTAACTTTTTCGGACAAAAATGTGTTTGAGTCCGTTTTATAGTACAGGAAATATGGCATATTGAATATGGGAGGTTGTATCTATGGTATTAATTGAAAAACTTAACGCAACAAAAGATGCATTAAAGCAGATTTTTCGTTGCAATGACTTTTGCAGAGGGAGGTGTTTTATGTGATATGATTCGATGTGATTGCTATCTGCGGTTAGGAGTCAAATGAGCAATTACAATCGAATAACATTTAAGGAAAGAGTGAGGATTGAGGCTGGTATATATGCCGAGAAATCATTTAGCCAGATAGCTAAAGAACTTGGAAGAAGTACATCCAGTATTGTAAGAGAAGTCAAACAAAACAGAATAGTCATCAAATCTCCGCATACAAATGGCACAGGTTGTATTAACGCAGGCCATTGTTGGAAAAGAAATCTTTGTGGAGAAGAAGATTGTCCTTTTTTATGTCGGCTGTGTGCCAAACACAAATGTGCAGAATACTGCATTGATCTTAAGCGGCCTAGCTGTAAAAAGACAGAGAAGCCGCCGTTTGTCTGTGATTCATGTTCCGAAAAAAATAAAAAGGGCTGCAAGTATGACAAGTACTACTACTTGGCAGAAAAGGCTGAGGCAAATGCAAAGAAAACAAGATCCGATTCAAGAAAAGGAATCCGTTTGAACCCAAAAGAGCTTCAAATGCTGGATGAAATCCTGTCTCCGTTGATACTTCAAGGACAGCCACTATCGCATATCTGCAGCGTGCATAGAGATGAGATTGGCGTCTGCGAAAGGAGTATCTATAACTATATAGATGCCGGAGAACTCACCATATGTAACCTAGATCTTAGACGAAAGGTCAGATACAGAAAACGTAAGAAGAAAAAGGATGAGATCAAGTGCAATAAGTTCAATTACCGTAAGGGAAGAACCTATGAGGACTTCAAAAAATACATGGAGATACATCCCGATGTTCCAATGGTGGAAATGGATACAGTCAGAGGCTCGAGGTACAAAGAACAGGTATTACTTACCATTATGTTTATTCAATGTTCAGTAATGCTGATGATTCTTATTAAAGATGAGGATCAGGATTCTGTAGTAGAGTTCTTCGACTGGCTTACAAAGAAGCTGGGGATAAGAAGGTTTAGAAGACTGTTTCAAGTGATAGTTACTGATAATGGTGGATGCTTCAAAGATGCACTGGCATTAGAATACACGAAAAGTGGAGCGCCGCGAACAAAAGTGTTTTACTGCGATCCCCAAGCTTCGTGGCAGAAACCTCACATAGAAAAGAATCACGAGTTCATAAGATATGTACTTCCTAAAGGGAAAAGCCTTAAGGGCTACACACAGGAAGACATGACGCTAATCGCAAATCATATCAACAGTACGACAAGACCAGGATTGGGGTATAAGAGCCCATATGATCTTGCAGTAACTGAAGACATGAAAAAACTGTTGGAAGTGCTTAACATGTCCCCAGTCGCCACAGACGAGATATGTTTAACGCCGAAATTACTTAGTAAATAATTAGAATGAAACGCAGATAGTTAATCATCCATAATCATCACCAAGTGGGTTGCATTAACTTTTGCAGAAGAAAATGTGAGCCACTATTTTGGCGTACAAACAATTAAGCGTTTTTCAACAGTTTTACACGGATTATATCACATAAAACACCTAAAAAACGCAAAAAACAATGTTTAATGTATGAAAAATGAAGATGATTTTGCACTGAGTTTTTCAATTGAGGGTTGTATCTATGGAAATCTTTCATATGGATAATGATAATACACACTTGTTTTTTCGCTTTGGATACAAGGTTTCACCTGAGGATGAATTCTCTCAGATAAGGGAGTTCCTTATAGGGAGAGGCGTTGAAATAGGTAAGGCCGAAATGATGCCTTATTGCGATGTATATAAGTGCAAAGTGAATGAGTTGGAATTTAATCTAATCACGGATTTGAATTATGGGTGCTCTATTTGTGCGGATGAAGGCTGCATAAAAGATCTGGAGGAGATGTTACAAGATGGAGATAGCTACAAGCAATGATTACATCACTTTTGATGAATTTATAAGCAGATTATTTGAACTTAGAGCAGAGTGTAATCATGAGCATTACTTATGTGAAATCTTTATTCCATTTTTAAAGTCTTGCAGCATAGATGGAGTAAAGATAGTCCCAGTTTTTGATGACCGAGCAACAGGACCCAAGACAGAGGCTACGACACCAACAAAAGAGCGTATGGCAACGATATGCGCAAAGAAGGATGATGGGAACTATGTTGTTCCGGACTATATTTATGTTCCATTGGAATATAGTTTTAATAATCCTATGAATCCTTATCTTATGGTAGAAACGAAGAAGCCGGCTATCTTAGATGATGGAATCCATTATCGGGATCTAAGTGACTATATTAGTGAAAATGAGAGCGAGATTCGAGCTGAGATAAACGCATTTAACAGAGGATATGTTTTATTTACAGATGGGCTGACCTGGATGTTTTTGACAATAGTTGATGATCAGATTGTAGAAAGCCCAAAGTATGAGACAATTCGACTGATAGATAAATATGAAAAATACCATAAGACAAACAGAGTAAAAGCGAAGCACCAAGGTAAACATGTTGATCTCAGTTATATAGGACTTGGTAGATTTGACGTAGAAATAGAGCCGAATGAATGGAATAGGTTGAAGGAACAAATTAGAAAAATGCTTACAGAGCTTAAGGGAGAATGATGAATATGTCTATAGATAAGTTTTGGATAGCATATGAATATGACCGTGAGAAAATGACTGCAGAGCGTGTTTATAGGTATGATCATGGGCTTATGGAGCGAAAGAAAATTGATGGAACATGGTTTGAAGAAAGGGAAGCACTCTGTATCTTTTGTGGTGAAGATTGGGATTACGAGGATATTACTGAAGAAGAGGCAAATAAGATAACCGTCAAGTTTTAAAGGTATCTGTTATGGCAAAAATGAAAGCAGGGGATACAGCCTTTATTGTGGAATCGAATAGAATTGTACGAGAGGTAGAGATAAAAAGCTTTGCCGGTGGTATGTATCTCATAAGGTTTAAGGATTCCGGAGGCGGAATAAAAGTTAAGGAACATCGCTTGTTTGCAACAAGGGAGGATGCAGAGTCATCTATACAAACAAAGCAAAAAGGAAGGACAAAATCACCATATGATTATATGTAGATAAAACAAAAAAGAGAGGGAATTTTCAAATTGGGTAAGGTTATGAAGAAGTACACAAATTTCAAGGATTTCATGTACGACAATTACTATAATGAAATCTGGGCAGCTCTTAATCCGCATATTATTCGGCAAAAGAGCAGTTTTGAGAGTGATCAGATTTACGATATCAATTATGCTGAGTTATCAGATCTTAAAGTATCCGGGGTTACATTTAAGGATCTGGGAGAAGACAAGCTTGAAATCCGCACATCTATAGATGCGGTTGTTGAGGTTCGTGGAAAGACCCGTTACGGTTACGAGACGGATTCTGCTAACCGAACTTATAATGTGTTTTTTGAAGCATTGCTGCGGAACGGTCTTCATGATGTATCAATCACAAAGGTAGATGATTATGAAGAAAACAGGTTTGATAAGAATAGAAGCTTAAGTCAGAGCCTCGTACCATATATGTATGAAGAGGATGTTGATAAGCACGCCGAGGACTTCCTTCGGAGAAATTATGGGAAAGCATTGCTCCAACCTATGAGGATAGACCCCTTCGAGGTTGTTGAAGCGATGGGTATGAAAATGTACTATGCGCCTCTTGGAGATAAGGTTTTTGGTAAGACTTACTTCGGAGAGGAAACGGTCACAGTTTACGATGATCTGGTAAATAAGAACGAGCTTCAAATAGTTGCTACTCCCGGAACCATGCTCATAAATCCCGATGTTTTCTTTATGAGAAACATAGGAACCGCATTTAACACTATCATTCATGAGTGCGTTCACTGGGACAGGCATAGAAGAGCATTTGAACTGCAAAGTGTTCTTGAAGGTGGAGCTAATCACATTTCTTGTGAAATGGTTGAGGGTGATTATAACGGAATTGGACCCGAAGAATCAGCCCTAAAATGGATGGAATGGCAGGCTAATCAGCTGGCACCAAGAATACTTATGCCGGAAAAGACTACAAGGTGGATATTTAATAAGTATTTGCAGGATATTCACACGACACATCCCAACTGGCGTTATGCTGAGGTTTTGCAGGAGACTGTTGGAAGAGTTGCGAATTATTTTTCGGTATCATTACTTTCTGCAAAATTACGCCTTTTTGAACTTGGATTTGAAGAGGTTGAAGGTACTTTTGTATATTGTGATGGAATGATGTTACCGCCCTATGCGTTCAGAAAAGGGACATTGGATAAACAACATAGCTTTGTGGTTGATGAACAGAACCTGTTAATGAGCATCGCTACTAATGCTAAATTATTGGAGTTATATCTTCATGGAGTTGTTGTATATGCAAATTGTACACTTGCATGGAATGATCCTAAATATGTTGAATTAAACGAAAACGGGAAGTACATTTTGACGGAGTATGGTCTTGAGCATGTTGATGAGTGCTGCTTCCTGTTTAGACGAGACTATAATGCAAGTGACCAGTATAAAGACACATTCTACCGCAGATGCTTCCTTTGCAGGGAAGTGGATGCCGATGAATATGTACCTGTAAAATATGATCCAGACCATAAGATAAATCAGTCCAAGGAGCAGATGCAGAACGAGATTGATAAGATTATGGCTCAGATAAATGATGAAATGCAGGATGTCCGTAGTGGAATGAAAGCAGGGTTCGCTGGCGCACTGGATTTCTATATGACCGACAATAACATTACGGCAGAAGAATTGTCGGGAAGATGCGGAGTAAGTACAGTAAGCATAAGCAATTATCGAAACGGTACTGATCCCAGTATCGAAAAAGGTACAGCATTAGCTTTATGTAAGGGACTTTACCTTCAGGAGCATCAGGCAATCTATTTCCTAAATGCAGCAGGTTACAATATTGAAGCGTTAGCTGTATCAAATGTGTTTATCAGAATCCTTATTACAGATCACATGGATGATACGTGGGAACAGTGGGTTGAAAAGCTGATAATGGCAAAGGTTACTAATGATTGGATTCCAAATAAGAATCCGGTTGTGAAGATGGTAAAGGAGAGAATGGAAAAAAACAAAAAAATTTCATGAAAATCATTAAGTGGGACTTAATGGATAGAATAGGCAATTAGCGAGCCTTCACAGTTTTCTGTTTTAGAAGAGAGCTGGGAAGGCTCTTTTTTTGTGCGTCAAACATTAAATACCACTTAATGTTAATGCGTTTTTATAGCGCTTATACTGAGCGTAGCTCAGCAAGAACAAGGCTGAGAAATACCATTTCATAGTGACGTCACGAAAGGGTATGGACATAAATCTCAAAAGGTCAGAATGAAGAATTTTGGCTGAAAGAGATGGTTCATAACCATAGATTCGTGCGTCGCTTTTTTTTGCAAGTCTCGGGAACCACATGTCCATATCCTTTCGGACACATCGAAAGGAGCAGAACATGAACAGAAAAAAACAAAGTTCCCAATTTACCTCAGAAAAGTTTTTCCGGAGTTCCGGATTAGGGCAAATCGTGCCCCACGACCAAGTAGGAGGTAAATAATATGAGAAAACAGTTTATTTTCGATCCACAGAAGGAGACTGCCACAGCATATCTTACAAGGATGTCTCCAATCTTAGGCGCTTTAAGAAATGACGGCGCTTCCGTTGCAAATCAGCAACTGGTATCTTCCATTGGCTCAGAGGAGCAGAAAGAAATCGAAAACGAAATGTGCAAAGCATTTGAAAAGACTATTTGCACTGAAACAAGACGTGTTATCAAAATGACACCCGGTAAACTGGATGATTATGAGGATGATTATAAGAATGAGCTCAGAATAGACATCCTCAAAGAAATCCACAAGTTCAATAATCCTGCATACTTAGAGGGCACTCAGACATATTCTATTGACGCTTTTGTCAGGGCAAGAACCCGCGGCGTGACCAAAAAGATTATTGGAATGAAGCGTGAACGTAAGGAATATCAGATGAAGAGGGAAAGTCATGTGAAAAAGATTATGGCAGCTCTTCATATGGAAAATGGAAGTACTGTATTCAAGGTGGAAGACATTTTCAAGAACCAGCACTTGGCGAATGATTCTATGGAGCTTTCTATGGATCAGATTTGGGATGTAATGGCTGCTATGGAAGATGCTTCATACCTTGAAGACTTAACGGATTATGAAGCAAATTATAAAGAGAAGAAGTTCGACTCGGTTGAGCAACAGGAGATTATTAAGGAATTTATGAAAGACATGTCAGCTTACCCTGAGTATGAGATGTATATTTACCGCCAGTCACTTCGCCTTAGGCTGGATGAAACCACAAACAAAGAGATTGCCTGCGATAGGAGATTGATCGATATGTGCAAGGCGGCACCTGAGGCTTGTGACAAAGTTATCTACGAGAGAATTGTCATTGAAAGGCCTAAGAGCGGGATTGCTCCTAATTCTGAGTTTGAAGAATATGTTTCTACAAAATATATAGAAACCACCTACAGGAGAATAGACAGGAATATCAGAAGTGCTTTTGTAAAAAAGAGCCTTGATGAAACAGATATGCTGGCAATTCTTAATCATTTAATCAATATGTAATGGTACAGGAAGCCTCGACTTAAACGGTCGGGGCTTTTTGACGCCAAAACGACGTCACAATGTTAAGAAACCTGACGTCAGATTGACGCTTTGGCCCTATTTTAAGGACTGTAAACACACTGTGGATGTCGTCAAAGGCATTGATATTACTGGCTTTAAGTCCCCTCGCCACAAATGTTCGTTGTACTTATCGGATTAGTACTCATTTTTAAGAGCCAGCTTACTTCGTTAGTTAATACAATTTTTGACAAGATTAATTCTCAGGCTGGAAAAGTATAGTGGCTAAGGGATCACTTACAGTTTTTTTATCTTTAATATTAGTATCTGTTATGACCCTTCTGTTTACAATGTCTGAATGTATTAGATTTGTATCTATTGATTCTATGGCGCAGGAATATACTGACATGGCAGTTGAGAGCGCTTTCTCAGAATACAACCCATATTTATGGACTAATTACAAAATACTGGCAATTGATTTGGGTTATGGAACAGATAATCTAGGACCGGGAATACTTGAAACTAAAACTGCTGATTATTGTCAAGTGAACTCAAATATTGACCAAGGAAACAACTACGCAAGACTGATGGTTAATGGTTGCGAGGCTTCAAGCTACGGTCTTTTAACTGATGGAAATGGTCAGGTGGTAGTGGCCCTTGGGGCAAAAGCTGCAGGCTATGGAATTCCATCTCAATTAATAGATGCCTATCAAGCAAATGTAGATGAGATAAATGGAATAGAAAAAGTGCCTGTAGAGGACAATGCTAAGTCCAGCAAAAATCAGTTAGATGGTGCTAGAGCTGCAAATGCTGAAGCAAAAAGAAGGGCAGCAGAAGATGATGACCCAGATACAGATCCAGATGATATTCCAAGCCCAGGAAGTGTAGAAGATGACCCGTTTGATGCCTTCAACACAATTCGTGAAGCATTTTCAAAGGGTATTTTAGTTACAGTTATTTCGGAAGACAGTATGTCGGATTATGAAATAAATACGGACCAACTTCCTTCTCATAGAAGTTTAAATACAGGGTCAATGGAAATAACAGAGAGCAATGGGCTAGTGGATAAAGCTTTATTTATAGATTATCTATTAACCAACTACAGCTGCTATACAAATAATCTAAAGCATGATGGTATGCAGTATGAGCTTGAATATTTGATTGCTGGAAATAAATCTGATGTGCAAAATTTAGCTTCTGTTGTTGAACAGATTTTACTTATTAGGGAAGCTGCAAATTATATGACTATATTGCGGACACCGTCCCTTGAGAATCAGGCAGATGCAATAGCGCATATATTGGCAGGATTTACCCTTAATGAGGGGATAATACAAGCTGTCAAATACGGAATTATTGCCGCATGGGCTTACGCAGAAAGCACCATGGATGTTAGAACTCTCCTGTCAGGAGGAAAAATTCCAATCATGAAAAATCTAGATCAGTGGAGTTCAGATGTATATCATTTATCGACCATAGCAGATGTAAATACGAAAGCAAAAGAGAGTGACACAGGCATTGGCTACAAGGAATATCTTATGGCATTTTTGGCAATTAGAAGTGAATCAACCCTTGGAATGAGAGCGCTTGATGTCATGGAAAATGCACTGGGTCATACAGAAGATTATAAAAGTGTAAAAATGGACAACATGCTTTATGCAGCAGATATGACATTAAGTTTCACATCTGAAGAAATGTTTTTATCGATGTTTAATCAAGTTGAGAATACAAAAGGATATTTCATTTCAAAGAAAAAATATTTGTCTTACTAATCATAGAAAGGAGGTGTAAAAAGGTGTCTCTAAAAATCAGAAAAACTATTCCCCATAATTCAAATAAGAGTGTATGCCGGCCGCCAATTGGCAACACTTCAATTTTCAAAATCATATCAAAAAATTTCAAATCGCCTATATGTAATATAAATTCTAAAGAGATGCCTTTTTATGCCTCCTTTCAAAAAGCTAGTTACACAATAGAGGCAGCAGTAATAATGCCTTTATTTATCACATTGATGGTCTTTGGAATGTTTATTTTTAGGCTGCTTCAAGTACAAAGCGGCGTTCAGCATTCGATAGATACGGCAAGTAGAATGATGGCAATTACCCTTGGGAATATATCCAATGAAGGTGAATCAGATAAGGATGTAGAGATTAATCCTGATGATGCAACCTTGGGTAGTTTTCTTACTAGTGAAGGGATGAAAGTAGCTGCGATAGGATATGCCCAAGCTAATATTTCAAGTAATAAAGTACCGGTTGAGTTTGTGGATGGCGGTGCCCTTGGATTTAACTTTTTTGAAAGTAATGTAGAAGGAAATTATATTGATTTAAAAGTAACCTATACAATGACATTCCCTGTTGGATTGCTGGGTGACTTTTCTTTTGATGTTTCTCAAAGGGCAAGAAATCGAAAGTGGGTAGGATACTCGAAAGCAGAAAATACTTCAGATGGCCTTTATGTATATATAACTGATCATGGAGAGGTTTATCACGCTAGCATGAATTGTACATATTTAAGACCGTCAGTACATAGAGTTCCAATGGGAGATTTGGGCAGCAGAAGAAATAATGGTGGAGCAATCTATTATGAATGCAAGCGTTGCAAAAATGTAAAACCAAATGGATTTGTATTTTTAACAGATTATGGAACTGCTTTTCATAATGACCCCAATTGTACAGAAATAAAACATAACATAAAAAAGGTGTTATACGAAGAAGTAAAAGATAGTATGAGGCCATGTAGTAAATGTGGCCAGACTCATTGATGGAATAGGAGTTATTATGCGAGAAATTGGTTTGATTATCTTCTATGGATTGACCGCGTTTGATGATATAAGAACAAAGCAGGTGCGAATACTTGAAATTATAGTATTTGGAATACTTGGAATAATTGTAAATGTCATTTGGCCGGTTAAGTCGGTTGAAAGTATTATATGCGGCCTTCTGGTTGGAATAGTTCTATACATTTTCAGCATACTTACAAAAGAAAAAATTGGTAAAGGAGATTGCTTTATCATAATGGTAAGTGGCTTATATCTTGGATTTATTGATGTTTTAATACTGATTTGGATAAGTTCATTTCTAGCACTTATTTACGGATTGATTAAAATCAAAAAGTTAAAAAAGGATAGCAGCTATGAAATACCATTTGTACCATTTTTGCTGAGCGGATTTCTATTGATGTATGGAATCCATAGTTTTGGGAGCTTGATTATATGAAACTAAAAGGGAGTTATACGGTAGAGGCTACAGTAATAATTAGTGTGAGCCTGATATTATTTGGACTTGCTGTAGCACTTGCCTATGAATTGTTTAAAGAGAGCATTAATTACGTAGCTCAGGCCGGAGAAAATTATGATGCGGTGCGAATGTTTAGACTAAAAGAAGCTGCCATGGATGTAATTAATGCAATTAGGGATTGAGTTATGGAAATTAAATATATAAGAAAACACAACGATAGTTTCATGACAATAATTGATGAGGCTAATGCTGTTGAATATGAAACAAAGATGATAGATTCAAACGACATATCCATTTTGCTTGAATATTCAATTTTAGAAATCGATGGAACAACACAGTATAACTACAATATTAGCCGAAAAGAAAACCTACAGGATTATTTGGAAACTAGAGATTACTCTTTAGAGGCGATTGAAAAAATAGTGCTCAGTCTGCAGATTGGATTATCAGAATTGGAAAAATATCTGATAGATGAAAGCCATATTTTCCTTGAAAAAGATACTATTTTTCTAGAGAAAACAAATGCCGGAGAGAGATTATCTTTATGTTACTATCCGAAGGATAATGGAACTATTCAGCAGCAATTTCGGGTTTTGATGGAACATATTGTTTCGAATTTGCAGGGAGGAGACAGAAAAAAAGCGGAGCATATCTATGCTATATACGATATTTGTCTTAAGGAAGACTACACCCTTGAAGAGGTGCTAGATTACCTGCAGAGCAACTCAGAGGAACAGCCTGATATTGTAGTTAATAAAATTGAATTTGATGATGGTTTTGATGAAGACCTAGAGGACAATAAAATAGAAGATTATTTTGAAGATTCCAGTGAAAGCCTATATGACTATTATGAGAAAAAGAAGAAGAAAACTTTAGGTGGAAGGCTTTTATCTCTAAACGTATTTGATGGAATAAAAGGATTATTGGAGAAAAAAGGTGAATCTTCCATATCAAAATCACTGAAATTTGAGGACTTTATTATAGAACCAGATACAGAAATCGAAGAAAAGACAGTATTGTTAAAAGATAGTAAGCCAGCTGGGAAACTGGTTTACGATGGCAGAGATGGAGCAGAGGATGACTACATCATTACAAAGGATATTTTTAGAATTGGTAGCTCTAAAATCAATGATGCAATATTGAATTCAAAAGCGGTAAGTTCCTCCCATGCCAAGATATACCGTGAGAACGGAGAGTATTTTCTTGAGGATATGAATTCATTAAACGGAAGTTATATCCAAGGTGGCATTTTAAATTACAAAGAGAAAGTAAAATTAAAGACCATGGATGTAATTAGATTCGCCGATGTATCCTTTGTGTTTATGTAGCCCCATGTTGTTATCAGCCTCCTAATTTGGTACAATAGTCTAAGTTTCGGGTGTTTGTACCCATAATTAGTTAGGAGATATGGAAATGGGATTTATTGACAAGGTATTTGGAACACATTCCGAGAGAGAGCTTAAGAGAATTAAGCCTATCGTGGATAAGATAGAATCATACAAGGAAGACATGGGAAAGCTTTCCGATGAGGAGCTCCGTGGCAAGACAGCAGAGTTTAAGGAGCGCCTTGCTAATGGTGAGACTTTGGACGACCTTTTACCAGAGGCATATGCTACTGTCCGTGAGGCAGGTAAGCGTGCACTTGGTATGGAGCATTTTAGAGTACAGCTCATCGGTGGTATTATTCTTCATCAGGGCCGTATCGCTGAGATGCGTACTGGTGAGGGTAAGACTCTTGTTTCTACACTTCCAGCATATTTAAATGCGCTTGAGGGTAAGGGCGTACACATCGTCACAGTTAATGATTACCTTGCTAAGCGTGATGCTGAGTGGATGGGTGAGGTTCATCGTTTCCTCGGTCTTACTGTAGGTGTAGTTTTAAATGACATGACTAAGGAAGAGCGCCAGGCCGCTTACAATTGTGATATTACATACATCACTAACAACGAGCTTGGTTTTGATTATCTTCGTGACAATATGTGTGTATATGAGAAGGATCTTGTTCAGAGAGGCCTTCACTACTGTATCATCGATGAGGTTGACTCAGTTCTTATCGATGAGGCTCGTACACCACTTATTATTTCTGGTCAGTCTGGCAAGTCTACTAAGCTTTACGAGCTTTGTGATGTTCTCGCTCGTCAGTTAAAGCGTGGTGAGGATCTTCCAGAATTCTCTAAGATGGATGCCATCATGGGCGTTGAGAGAAATGAGACTGGTGATTTCATCGTAGATGAGAAAGACAAGGTAGTTAACCTTACAGCACAGGGTGTTGAAAAGGTAGAGCAGTTCTTCCATATTGAGAACTTAGCAGATCCTGAGAATCTTGAGATTCAGCACAACATTATCCTTGCACTTCGTGCTCATAACCTTATGTTTAAAGATCAGGATTATGTTGTATCAGACGGACAGGTTATGATTGTCGATTCATTTACAGGTCGTATCATGCCAGGTCGTAGATACTCTGATGGTTTACATCAGGCTATCGAGGCTAAGGAAAAGGTTGAGGTTAAGAGAGAGTCAATGACTCTTGCTAGCATCACATTCCAGAACTTCTTTAACAAGTACGATAAGAAGGCAGGTATGACAGGTACTGCTCTTACAGAGGAGCAGGAGTTCCGTGATATTTATGGTATGGACGTTGTAGAGGTTCCTACTAATAGACCAGTTCAGCGTATCGACCATGACGATGCAGTTTATAAGACAAAGGCTGAAAAGTACAAGGCTGTTGTTGAGGAAGTTAAGGCAGCTCACGACAAGGGACAGCCAGTACTTGTAGGTACAATTGATATTGATATTTCAGAGCTTGTTTCTAAGATGCTTCGCAAGGAGGGAATCGAGCACAACGTACTTAATGCTAAGTTCCATGAGAAGGAAGCGGAGATTGTTGCTGAGGCTGGTAAGCATGGTGCAGTTACCATCGCTACTAACATGGCCGGCCGTGGTACAGATATTAAGCTTGACGAGGAAGCACGTGCAGCAGGTGGT
This sequence comes from Pseudobutyrivibrio sp. AR14, assembly GCF_900101325.1. Lineage (NCBI taxonomy): Bacteria > Bacillati > Bacillota > Clostridia > Lachnospirales > Lachnospiraceae > Pseudobutyrivibrio > Pseudobutyrivibrio sp. AR14. Next base: position 92,162 of record NZ_FMUY01000009.1, on the reverse strand, counting down.
CTTAAGATTATCGGTACAGAGCGTCATGAGTCTCGTCGTATTGATAACCAGCTTCGTGGACGTTCAGGTCGTCAGGGAGATGTTGGTGAGTCACAGTTCTTCATCTCACTTGAAGATGATCTCATGAGACTCTTTGGTTCAGAGAGACTTATTACAATGTTCAATGCTCTTGGTATTCCAGAGGGTGAGCAGATTAAGCATAAGATGCTTTCAGATGCAATTGAAAAGGCTCAGAAGAAGATCGAGGAGAACAACTTCTCAGCACGTAAGAACCTTCTTGATTACGATCAAGTTATGAATGAGCAGAGAGAGCTTATCTATGCTCAGCGTCATAGAGTTCTTATGGGAGAGGATATGCACGACCAGATTCTTGGCATGATTCGTGACAAGGTTGACGAGTGCGTTGAAAAGACTATCCCAGATGATGTAGAGAAGGAGCTTTGGGAGCTTCCAGAGCTTAATCATCTCCTTTGCCCAGTAATTCCAGTTCCTGTTATGACACAGCTTTCAATTGGAAATATTAAGAGCAAGAAGGAGCTTAAGGATAAGCTTACTGAGATTGCACTTAAGATGTACGATGACAAGGAAAAGGAATTCGATCAGCCAGAACAGTTTAGAGAGGTTGAGCGTGTAATTCTCCTTAGAATTATTGACCGTAAGTGGATGGAAGAAATCGATGATATGGAACAGCTTCGTCAGGGTATCCGTCTCCAGGCATATGGTAATAGAAACCCAGTTGATGAGTACAAGGCAGCCAGCTATGACATGCTTGATGCTATGAATGCATCTATTATCAACGATACACTTATGATGCTTTACAGAATCCGTATTGAGAAGAAGGTAGAGCGTGAGGAAGTAGCTAAGGTTACAGGAACTAACAAGGATGAATCAGCAACTCGTGCACCAAAGAAGCGTGTCGAGAAGAAGGTCTTCCCTAACGATCCATGCCCATGTGGAAGTGGATTGAAGTATAAGCAGTGTTGTGGAAGGCACTAAGAAGGGGCCCTTTAGGGAAGATTTCTTAGTGCTATGTCGGCGCCCACTTTGCCCGTAGGGCAATTATAATGGCGCTGACTTCCCGTGTTAAAATAATATGACAAATTTAGAAGAATATTACAATAAATTCAATGAGGACAAGCGTCTAAACAGTCGCCATGGTATCATGGAATTCACTGTGACTATGAAGTATGTTCATAAGTATTTGGACTTGCTTGCCTCTGAGAATTCATTAGATAAATCCGATATTAAAATATTGGATATAGGTGCAGCCACAGGCGGCTACAGTATTCCATTGTGGCAAGAGGGTTATGACGTCACAGCTGTAGAGCTAGTTAAGCACAATCTTGGAATGCTAAAGGCTAAGGGTACTGGCGTGAAAGCATACCAGGGCAACGCCCTAAAGCTTAAGCGTTTTGAAGATAATAGATTTGATTTAACACTACTGTTTGGCCCAATGTATCATCTGAAGACTAGTGAAGAGCAGCTTCAGGCACTATTAGAAGCCAAGCGTGTTACTAGGCCTGGTGGGTATATTCTTGTAGCGTATGTTATGAATGAGTATGCATTCTTAACATACGGCATTAAGGAAGGTCATGTTCTTGAGAACATCGCTGAGGGCAAGCTAGACGACACATTTCATGTGAGACCTGCTGAGGATGATTTATATATGTTTATGCGCACGGAGGATATTGCAGCACTTAATCAGGCTGCGGAGCTTCAGCGCATGCAGATTATTTCTCCAGATGGTCCTGCCAACCATATGCGCAGAGAGGTAAATGCACTTACAGAGGAGCAATTCAAGCAGTTTATCAACTACCAGATGACTGTTTGTGAAAGAGAAGATTTACTAGGAGCATCTGCTCACACAGTAGATATCCTTAAAAAATAATACTGTCTTTCGGTTATTCACCGAAGAGGGGATTCCCCTCATGATTTCCCAAATTTCAATTAAAAATTCAATCTAGGGTCCTTGAAATAAGGACCTTGGTTTTTGATACCCTTTTTTACTTAATAGGAAATTACTTTGTAATATCCTATTAAGCAAAAAACAAGCTGCGCTTGAAAGATGTGTCTCGCTGGCAGATGAATTTAACTGCTTACAGCAATTGCCAGCTCGCATTGCTTGGAGTTTTGCAAAGCAAAACTCTAATTTAGAAAAAAATGAGTTATGAGGAGTTATTAAAATGGAAATTACAAAAGAATTATTAAAAAGAATAAATGATGAATTAGAGGATTTTTATGTCAAAGAGGGACGAGTAAAAAAGAATAATATCGAAAAGCAGGCACTAACAATCATTCCAAAGGAAGGAGATAAAAGTGTGTGTCCTACTGTTTATGCAGATGAATGTGATTCTTTAGAAGAAGTATTAGAGATGATTAAAGCTGCATCACAAGTTAAGACACCTGTTTTTGATGTAGATGAAATTACATCAAGAGAATACATTTTAAATCATCTTAGGGCTTGCATGATTTCAAAAGACAATGTCATCTTAGAGGACGAGGAAGTAGTTTACAGACCATTTTTAGATATGGCCATTGTTTATAGGGTGATAATGTATCATCCGGACAACAATCAAATAGGCTCAATTCTTCTAAGAAAAGGGATGCTTGAGGATGCAGGAATCGAAGAAAGTGAATTATACGAAATTGCAAAATCAAATAGAGACTATCAAATGAAAACCCTTTTCCAGACAATCGAGGACATGACTGGGGTAAATTATGAAGAGGAGTTAGGCTGCCAAGAGGGACCAGATATGTATGTAGTGACATCTAAGGATAAAATACAAGGCTCCTCTGTATTAATTACAGATTTAATCCATGAGTTAGGAACAAGTATAAGCAAAGAATGCTATGTAATACCATGTAGTATCCACGAAATTATTCTTATCCCATATGATGAGCGTATAAATGCAGAAAACCTTAAGCAACTTGTGATGGAAGTCAATGCTACCGAGGTAAAAATAGAAGAAAAACTGACAGACTCTGTCTATTTATTGGATAAAAGTGGAGTATCTAAAATAGCGTAGATTTCATAGTGGAAAATTCATGAAAGGATGATATAATGTAACTAGAATATAGTTGCATATTACAATATGCCAAAAAAGAAAGATTTAATAAGAAAACTATTTAGAATACCATGTCCGAGGGATTTTACAGTTAGAGATTTAGATGCTCTTATGAGTAAATGTAATTGCAAAAAATTTCAGGGTGGGAGAGGCTCGGGTATAGGTTATCGCCATGAATTAACAGGTAGAAAATTGCAATTTGATGGTCCGCACCCTGGAAATGAATTATATAGAGACCAGATTAAAAGAGTGAAGAATTATATTATAGAAATAGGAGAAAAGGAGTAAGGAGATATGAAGTCAGATATGATGAAATATAAAGGATACCGAGCGACTATCGGCTATGATAGAGTAGATAAAATTTTTGTTGGACACGTATTTGGTATCAAGGACTCCTTAAATTTTTATGGAAGATCTGTTGATGAATTAGAAGAAGCATTTCATGATTCAATAGAGAATTACTTTGAGGCGTGTGCTAAATTTGGTGAAACACCTGAAAAAGAATTTTCAGGTACATTTAACATAAGAACTACACCTGCAATCCATGAAAAAGCGTCTATATATGCAGCAGAAAACGGATTTACATTAAATCAGGTTGTTACAATGGCTATGGAGAAATTTTTAGCAAAGAAGCCTAATTATTAAAGGGAGCATCATGAATAAGCGAATTATAGGACTAGATATACTTAGAGTATTAGGAATTGTATTCATTTTTTTGTATCATGTGACAGACAGTTATGTGGGGCTAGGTGGCACAGGTGATGGAGTGTTTTCATCACTTGCTTTATTTAGTATTCTCTCTAGGCCAGCGAGCATATTTTTGTTTTTGATTTCTGGATTTGCCCTTATGTATAATCGCGAGGGTGAGCTGAAGCTAAAGGACTATTATATTAGAAGATTTAAGAGTCTTTATATTCCATTTTATGTGGCATATATATTGATGCTTGGCATAGGTGTTGTGCTGTTAAAATGGGCTCCATGGAATTATATTCCTAAGAGAAAATTCGTATATACGATACTTGGAATAGATGGACTTGCTGTAAAATATGGTCCAAATTATTATCTGATTGGTGAGTGGTTCATGTCATGCATAGTAATCTGTTATTTGCTATTTCCACTACTGGCTATATTAATAAAAAAGGCTAAGTATCTTACACTGTGTGTGCTATTTGCAGCCTATGTTATCCTAGCAAACTTTATCAATCCATTTGAGCTGTCAGTATTTATAAATCCTCTATTTATAATATTCTATTTCTATGTGGGAATGTGTCTGAAGGGATGGCTGATAGATAATCAGATATCAAAAGCTGTAAAGATCATTAGCGTTGTTTTATCAATTGGTATTTTATTCATTTACCTTGCAGATAGCCTTTTTACAACAAAGCAAATAATTGCCTGCACCGAGAGTGAGGCAGAGCTATTATGCTTTATCTGGTCCATAGCTTTGGTGATTGCATTCAAGGATATTAACCTAGCAGATGGAGCAATATCAGCAAAGATAATAAAGTACCTATCAGGTATAAGCTGGTACGTAATTCTTGTTCACCATGTACTTGCAATAATCTACTTTACAATTAATGGTGTATCTGAAAATCTTGTAAGAGATTTTGTAATCATATTAGCCCTGAGCATTATTTTAGCAGAGGTGGTTAGAAGGATTACAAATCTCATTAAGAAACTGGTATTCAAGTAAAGGTGTAATATACAATTCGCATATACGTATTATTAAAATGAAAGTGAGGCCTGTGACTCAGCCTTTTTACGAGGGCTGGTGCCATAGGTCTTTTTGTATGCTCTTAAGAATGTTGAGTAGGTGCCGAATCCAGACTGCTGGCTAGCCTCTACTATTGATAATCCGGCATCTATATAAGACTGAGCCAAGGACAGTCTTTTGATAGTGATATAGTTTCCGATGGTATAGCCGGTCTCCGCCTTAAAGGTGTGCATTAGATAATAGCGGGATAGAAAGAATTTCTCGCTTAGAGAGTCTACGGATAAATCAGACGTAAGATTTTCATTTATATATTGGATAATGGAGTTGATTTTGGTGCCAGCGTAGTTAGTAGAAATATATTCTACCTCATCACTGATGGCAGCCCTATTAAGCTCCACCATAAACTCAAGAAAAAGGACCTGCATAAAAAGCTCATTGGCATAGGCATCTTTTCCCAGATTATTTATTAACTGTCCAATAGAGGCAGCAACCTTTGAATTTTTAAAGGAGTGAAGTCTAAGTACGTGGGAATTTTTTTCCATGGCATTTTTAAAACACAAAGATAAATCATTATCATCTCTAGTGTATTCGGCCAAAAATTCCTTTGAAATGTAAATGATGATTCTTTCATATACTGAGTTGTCATGGAAGATAGGTCTATGAACTTCGCCTGCATTTACAAAAACAATATCATCAGCCTGCAAATCGAAATTTTGTCCCTCAATAGAGTATGAGGCATTTCCAGCCAGGTGAATTAGAACCTTGTGGAAATCGTGATAATGAAAATCGATTTCTCCAAGATTGGAATCCTTCAGATGGAATATTTTGAAATTGGAATATAAATATCCTTTTTTATTGTACTCAGCCATAAATATCCTCTATAAATAACTCTGATTTAATTAAAGTATAAAACTGGATAGCACTATTTGCAATATTTAGAACACTAGAGTGGCTTAACAAAACGAAAAGTGCCTAGTATAATGAATTTAGATTAGGAAACTATGTATAGCACCGAAAGGATATTACTTATGAAATTTACAAAAATGCATGGCTGTGGTAACGATTATGTTTATGTAAATCTGTTTGAGGAGCAGGTTGATGACCCTGCAGCAGTATCAATCAAGGTTAGCGATAGACATTTTGGAATTGGCTCAGACGGAGTGATTACAATTGGCCCATCTGACAAGGCTGATTTCAGAATGAGAATATATAATGCTGATGGTTCAGAGGCAGAGATGTGCGGCAATGGTATTCGTTGCGTTGCAAAGTATGTTTATGACCACAAGCTTACAGACAAGACAGAGATTTCTGTTGAGTCAGGAGCAGGCGTTAAGTATCTTACTCTATTTGTTGAAAATGGCAAGGTAGAGCAGGTAAGAGTTGATATGGGAGAGCCTATTCTTACACCAGCTGAGATTCCAGTAGTTGCTGATGGAGATAAGGTGATTGATGCGCCTATTGAGGTTGGCGGCAAGACATGGAACATGACATGTGTTTCCATGGGCAATCCACACGCAGTAGTTTTTGTAGATGATACAGAGCATTTTGAGCTTGAGAAATATGGCCCATTATTTGAGAGTCATGAGCGCTTCCCTAAGAGAACAAATACTGAGTTTGTACAGGTTATCAGCCGTACAGAGGCTAATATGCGAGTTTGGGAGAGAGGCTCAGCAGAGACATGGGCATGTGGAACAGGTACATGTGCTTGTGTTATGGCATGTATTTTAAACAACAAAACAGAGGATAAAGTTTTAGTACATCTTCGCGGTGGAGACCTTACTATTGAGTACGACAGAGATACAAATCATGTATTTATGACAGGTCCTGCAACAGAAGTATTCTCAGGAGAAATTAATTTATAAATTGTAAATCAATCAGATTATATCTGTAGGAAAATGGAGTATAAAATGAAATTAAGTAGCTTAATCGAAAAACTTGATTATGAATTATATTCAGGCAGCGTAGACTGTGACATCACAACTCTTACTTATGATTCTAGAAAAGTAGAGGAGGGTTCACTTTTTGTATGTATTTCAGGTGCAGTTAGAGATGCCCATGATTTCATACCTGATGTAATTGAAAAGGGTGCAAAGGCAATCATCATCGAAAAGGATGTTGAAAAAGTTGAGGGAGTTACTTTTATCAAAGTGGCAAATTCCCGTGAGGCACTTGCAATTACATCTGCAGCTTATTTTGGCCATCCAGCAGAAAAGCTTAAGACCATCGGAATCACAGGTACAAAAGGCAAGACAACAACCACATACATGGTAAAGTCTATCCTAGAGAAGGCAGGAATGAAGACAGGTCTTATTGGAACAATCGAGTCAATTGTAGGGGATGAGCGTATCCCAGCTGTCAACACTACTCCAGAGTCTTACCGTGTTCAGGAGCTTTTTAAAGAGATGGTAGATGCAGGCCTTGATGCTGTAGTTATGGAGGTTAGCTCACAGGCCCTTATGCAGCACAGAGTGTCTGGATTTACATTTGATATTGGTGTATTTACAAATCTTGAGCCAGATCACATTGGTGAGAACGAGCACAAGGATTTTGAGGACTACATGCACTGCAAGAGCCTTTTGTTTCAGCAGTGTAAGACTGGCATTTTCAACGGAGATAGCGAGCACATCGATGGCATTTTAAAGGACCACACATGTGAGGTTATCAAATACGGCTACGGCAAGGATAACGACCTTGTAGCTGAGAATGTTGAGCTTTTAAATGAGCACGGAGCGCTAGGGGTTAAATATCACATTTCTGGCACAACAAACATGGATGTAGAGGTAAATGTACCAGGTACATTCTCTGTATATAATTCACTTACAGCTGTTGCAATTTGCAAGCAGTTTAACGTTGCTGAGGACAAAATCAAGGCAGCCCTTAAGGATGTTCATGTAAAGGGACGTATTGAGCTTGTTCCAGTTTCTAAGAAATTTACAGTTATGATTGATTATGCTCACAATGCAATGGCACTTGAGAGTCTCCTCACTACACTTAAGGCCTACGAGCCAGGCAGACTTGTATGTCTTTTCGGCTGTGGTGGAAACAGAGCAAAGAGTCGCCGCTATGAGATGGGTGAAGTGTCTTCAAAGCTTGCTGACCTTACAGTTGTAACTTCAGACAATCCACGTAATGAGGAACCAATGGACATCATCAATGACATTTTAATTGGTGTTCACAAGGCTGATGGCGAGTATGTTACTATCCCAGACCGCAAGGAGGCTATTCGCTATTGTCTGACCAATGCAAAGGAAGGTGACATTGTAGTTCTCGCCGGCAAGGGCCATGAGGACTATCAGGAAATAAAAGGTGTTAAACACCACATGGATGAGAGAGAACTCATCGCTGATATTATTAAGGAGGACGGTCATGACATTATTTAAAGGTGCAGGAGTAGCGCTGATTACTCCATTTAATGAAGACGATACCGTAAATTATGACATGCTTGGTACTCTAATCGACAGACAAATAGAAGGTCACACTGATGCAATCATTGTTTGCGGTACAACTGGTGAGCCAGCCACAATGAGTGAGGAAGAAAAGCTTTCTGTTATTGAATTTACTGTAAAACGTGTTAATCACAGGATTCCAGTAATTGCTGGTTCAGGGGGCAATTCAACACGACTTGTTATCGATTTTTCGAAAAAGATTCAGGCCCTGGGTGTGGATGGACTTCTTATAGTTACTCCATTTTACAACAAGGCTACACAGCAGGGACTATACGAGCATTACACTAAAATAGCTCACGAGATTGATCTTCCAATCATCATGTACAATGTGCCTAGCCGTACTGGATGCAACATTCTTCCAGAGACAGCTATGAGACTTGGCCTTGAGAATCCAAATATAGTAGGCATCAAGGAGGCTAGCGGAAATATTTCCCAGATTACAAAGCTTGCAAGCCTTTGCAGAGGCTGTCTTGATATCTATTCTGGAAACGATGACCAGATTATTCCTATTTTAGCACTTGGTGGAATTGGAGTAATATCCGTGCTTTCAAATGTGGCACCACGCGGCACTCATGACATGGTTATGGAGTATTTAAATGGCCACGAGGAACGAGCACGAAAGCTACAGCTTGATTATCTTGAGCTAGTGGATGCACTTTTCTGTGAAGTAAATCCTATCCCTGTTAAATCTACAATGAATATGTTAGGATTTAATGTAGGTAGTCTTAGACTTCCACTTACAGAGATGGAGGATGAGCATAAGGTGGCAATGAGCAAGCTGCTTAGCAGAATGCCACAGGAAATGCTTGCATAGGGTGAAAACTAATAGCGAAGAATTCTTAAAACCGAAGAATGGTCCAGTGACATTTATTTTGGTGGCAATTAATATAATTGTCTTTATTGTGCTGGAGTTTATGGGTGATACTAGAAGCGGAGGATTCATGCTTTTACACGGGGCGATGAATCCTTACCTCATTTTATCTAATGGGGAGTGGTATCGCCTTTTTACATGCATGTTTTTGCACTTTGGAATTGAACATTTGGCCAATAATATGCTTTTACTATTTTTGTTGGGACAGATCTTTGAGCGAGCAGTGGGAATTACTAGATTTATTGGCATTTACATAGGAGCAGGTTTGACTGGCTCCTTTTTGTCGTTTTTCTACATGTGCCTCATGGGGCAAAATGACATTGTGGCAGGCGCCTCAGGAGCTATATTTGGCATAATCGGAGGAATGATTATTGTCATAATAGTCAACAGAGGAAAATATAGCGGAATCAGCACAAAGAGGATGATTTTCATGGCGGTGCTGACCCTTTATTTTGGATTTGCATCAGCTGGAACAGACAATGTAGGGCACATAGGAGGTCTGGTGGCAGGATTACTTTTTACACTAATTACCTATGGAATTCCAACACTTATACACAATCATCACGTTGATTTAAACAGTGAAAAAACTTATACTTTAGATAATAACGAGCACGAAGAGGGTTAATAATGAAGGTAAACATTTACTACGGCGGTAGAGGTCTTTTAGAGGACCCAACATTATATGTTATCAATAAAATGGAGCAGGTTCTTGTTGAGCTTCAGGTTGAGGTCACTCTCTATAATATTTACGAACAGAAAAATCAAATCTCTATGCTGCCACAGACATTAAAGGACGCAGATGGAATCATCCTTGCAACCACAGTAGAATGGCTGGGCATCGGCGGCTATATGAATCAGTTTTTGGATGCTTGCTGGCTCTACGCTGACAAAACTTCCCTTGCAACTACATACATGCAGCCAGTAGTTATGTCTACTACCTACGGTGAGAGGGAGGCTATGGTTACCCTTGAAAATGCATGGGCAATTCTTGGTGGCCTGCCTTGTGCTGGATTCTGCGGCTATGTTGAGGACTTAAAAGAATTCAGGGAAAATGCTGAGTATGCTCACATCATTGAAAAAAAGGTGGAGGCACTTTATAGAACTATTTCTCAGCACACTAAGGGACTTCCTACCAGCAATCAGGCTGTTACTAGAAGCATTTCTCGAACAGCGCAGCTTGAGCTTTCTCCACAGGAGTCAGAGCAGCTTTCTAGATTCGTATCTGATGATGAGTATGTTCAGACACAAAAGGCTGATATCGCTGATTTGACCAGCATGTTCAGAGACATGATGGGTCAAAAGCAGGAGGATAGCACCAACGAATATATAAACGATTTCAAAATACATTTCCGGGGCAACAAGGATTTTACAGCCAAATATTTATTTATGATAGATGGCAAGACCCAGCCACTATTTGTATATGCAAATGGTGAGCAGCTTGAGTGCCGCTATGGTCGAGAAGACAATATAGATGTATATATGAAGCTTTCGGCAGCAATTATGGACAATATAGTAGCTGGTCGAGAGACATTCCAGAGAGCATTTTCAGTGGGAGATATGACTGCAAAGGGCAATTTCAAAACACTTAGAATGCTTGATGAGATATTCCCATTTTCAGATTAGTATTTACATTAAGGAGGCAAATGATGAAGGACGAAAAATGTATTTTTTGTAAACTAGCTAATGGAGATATTCCTACTAATTCTATTTATGAGGATAATGATTTTAAGGTGATTTTAGATGCAGACCCAGCTACAAAGGGACATGCACTTATTCTTCCAAAGAATCATTTTGCAAATTTACTTGAGGCAGATGATGATGTACTTGTAAAGGCACTTCCTCTTGCTAAAAAGATTGCTAAGAACATGATGGATAAGCTTGGCTGCGCCGGAGTTAATATCGTTCAAAACAATGGCGAGGCAGCAGGCCAGACAGTTCATCATTTACATATTCATGTAATCCCTAGATATGAGGATGATCCAGACAAGACAATTTGTGGATGGAGCCATCAGAAGTTTACAGATGAGGAAATTGCAGAGGTGGTCAAAAAGCTATCTATGTAGTTGTTCCGTGGGGGGATAAATATGAAAAAAAGAATAATTAGTCTTTTATTAGTTGGTATGATGACGGCCAGTCTTGCCACAGCATGTGGTAAAGGCAATGAGCCAGAGCCTGAAAAGCCAAATTCTTCTAATGAAACATTAGGTGAGTTAGAACATAAACCAGTTGACGGGGACGTTGCCGGAATAGCTGGCATGAATGATTTTAATAGTCAGTTGATAGCCTATGTGGGAGAAAATGGCTATGAAAAAGAGAATTATATGATTTCTCCTACATCCTACAAAGCTGCTCTTTGTCTTGCTGTAGCAGGTGCAAATGGTCAGACTCAGGATGAGCTACTAAAGGCTATGGGATTTCAGAGTGTTGATGAGATGAATGCTTGGTATAGCATGGTCTACAACGAGACAGTGGATTTCAATGATAGCCTAGAGGCTGAAAAGGAAAACATTGCTGAAATCCAAAGCGACCCTGATATGGCAGACTATTATACAGTAGACGGGGAACCGGACGGCGCATTTAGATTGGTAAATTCTATTTGGGCCAATGAGGACGGCAATCCTGAATTCACCCAGGAATACATAGACCTTGCCAAGGAGATGTATAGCGCACCAGCTACAACAGTACCAGGCGCCGACCTTGCAGATGCAGTAAATTCATGGGTTTCAGATGCCACAGATGGCCTTATTAATAGTATTACTAATGACATGAGTTCTGTAGACTTAGCTCTTGTAAATGCACTGTATTTGAGGGCTGGCTGGGTAGATTCTTTCCCAGAGGGTGGTACAGTGGATGATGATTTTACAACAATAGATTCTGAGACTGTTACTAAGAGCTATATGTGCAAGCAGGATGACACCTATTATTACGAGGATGAAAATGGCAAGCTTATTATTCTTCCACTAGACTACGGTGTTAAAGCAGCATTTGTATTAGGCGAGATTGACGATATAGATACGGCCTTAAAAGAGGCTACAGAGTACGAGGTAGACATAAAGCTCCCAAAGCTAGATATGGAAAGTGAATTTGGTAGTAGCGTATTGATTGGGTACTTAAAGAGTCAAGGTGTAGAGCTTGCATTTGATAAATACGGAAGCGCAGATTTTTCTACAATGTCCACTGTGCCTGTATATATCAGCGATATTATTCAAAAGACTAGAATTAAAACAGATGAAGAGGGCCTTGAGGCAGCAGCTGTTACAGCAATTATGATGACTGAGTCAGCAGCGATGCCGGAGGAAAAAGAAGTAAAGACATTCTATGCCACAGAGCCTTTCAAATTCTTCGTTTACACAGAACTTGAAAACGAAGAAAATGAAATACTCTTCTATGGACAGATGGTTAAATAACTAACCACAGAGTTCAGAAATTAAATTCATGATAGTTGTATTGGCGTCCAGCAAATGGCTGGATGCCATTTTTTCTTTTATCTCGTCGCGACGTTTGTAGACATCTTTTACAGATTTAACAAGAATATCGCCAGTTAATTCTTCCTCTTGAAGTACAGTAGAAAATCCCTGCTTTTCATAGCTTTCAGCATTGAGAATCTGATCGCCACGGCTTGCAGCTGCAGAAAGAGGAATAAGTATATTTGGAATCTTAAGAGCAAGTATCTCGCTGATTGAATTGGCGCCGGCACGGCTAATCATAAGATCAGTCATAGCAAAAACATCATTGAGCTGTTCACTGATAAATTCATATTGTTGGTAACCGGTCTTGCCAGTGAGGTCATTGTTGATATTTCCCTTGCCTACAAGATGAACAATCTGGAAATCCTGAAGTAGGGTATCAAGAGATGACCATACAGCATTATTAATAAACTTAGAGCCAATGCTTCCGCCCATAATAAGGATAACTGGCTTTTCATTATTAAATCCAGTGAAGCTAAGACCTGCCTCCTTTGAACCGGAGAAAAGTTCCTTTCGAATAGGGGAGCCTGTGTGTACAGCCTTTCCTGCAGGAAGATATTTCATTGTCTCAGGGAAGTTGCAGCAGACCTTTGATGCAAAAGGAATGGCAAGCTTGTTAGCAAGTCCTGGTGTCATATCTGACTCATGGATAATAGCAGGTACATGCTGTCTGGCAGCAGCCATAACAACTGGAACAGAAACGAAACCACCCTTAGAGAAAACAATATCAGGCTGAAGATGTTTTAATAGCTGATTAGCCTCAGAAAAGCCCTTAATTACTCTAAATGGGTCAGTGAAATTTTTCCAATCATGATAACGTCTTAATTTACCTGATGAGATGCCGTAGTAAGTAACTCCTGCATGCTCTACAAGCTTTTTTTCAATACCGGTATATGAGCCGATATAGTGCACTTCGAAACCAGCCTCTTTTAAATATGGAAGAAGTGCCAAATTTGGTGTGACATGACCAGCAGTTCCACCACCAGTCATTACTATTTTCTTCATATATAAAATCTCCAATGATAAAGTTGATTTAAACATTTACAATAATAACAATCGTATAAGAAAAGTCAAATTCATGGTGTAATAACAGTTAATCCATGATAGAATGAAGAAGAACTATAGATGATTTTGGGAGAGTATTGTATGAAGATTCTAATAGTTGACGACGAGATATTTGCAAGGAGAACCTTGGAAAGGTTACTTTCCATGGAAGAAGACGTAGAGGTTATCGAGGCAACAGATTGCTATGATGCCTTTGCTCTCTATGAGGAAAAGCTTCCAGATATTGTGATTACAGATATCATGATGAAGGGCGGAATCGGTGGCGAGTGGCTCATTGAGAAGATTCTCGCTTCTAATCCGGATGCAAATATTATTGTTTGTTCAGGCAGACAAAAGACAGACCTTTTAAAGTACAAATTAATGGGAGCTAAGTACTGCATACAAAAGCCTATAAAGTACCAAGAATTGTGGGATTGTATCGATGAGCTCTTTATGTCATAGTCGCTAAATTTGACAAAAAATTGTAAGAATGTTATATTAGCCTTTGTAACAAAATCGTAACAACTTATTTTTTTCTGTAAAAAAGGGAGAATAAGAAACGGAGGCATATGAGTAAATTTAGCGATATAGTTGCTGTATTGTACCAGGAAAATAAGAAGTATATTAACAAGCGTACAATGCAGGGCGGCGCTCTTGTGGTAGCACTTTGCATGTTATCAACAATGGCTTATGTTGAGTCACCAGCCAAGGCTACTAGAAACGTTGAGTTAGAGCCAGCAAGTACTGCAGGTGCTTTTTATGCTGTATCTAATATTGAATTGAGCGCACAGCAATCAGAACTAGTTTATGCAGCGTCAGACGTTACAGTTGTATCGGCTACTACAGATCAGGTAGAGCCAGACGGAAATGATAAGTATGACCAGTGGGCTGATAAGGTCATGGCAGATGTAGATGAGTATCTATACATTCGTGCAGAGGCAGATGCCAGTTCCGAAGCTATTGGAAAGCTTCGTGCAGGTGATGTTGCTACACTAGTTGATGTTTTTGATGGATGGTACGAGATTGAGTCAGGTAATGCACACGGTTTCGTATCAGCAGATTATTGTATTACAGGTATCGAAGCATATGAGCATGCTCTTGATGTATGCGATTCTTATGCTACTACAGGTGTTGCAGGACTTCGTATCCGTAGCGAGGCATCTGAGGACTCTAAGATACTTAAGGTAGTACCACAGGGTACAAAGCTTACAGTTAATACAGACGCAGAAGAAATCGAAGGTTGGGTATCTGTAACATACGAAGGCAATACAGGATATGTTAAGTCTGATTATGTTCAGGTAGATATGGCTACAGGAGAGGCTATCACTCTTGAAGAGGAGGCCGCAGCTATAGCCGCAGCCGAGGAAGCAAAAGCCGCAGCTGCAGCAGCCGCTGAGCAGGCTAAGCAGGAGGCAGCCGCTAAGGCAGCTAGCAACCAGACAGTTATAGCTTCAGCTGATGATATTACACTTCTTGCAGCAATCATTCAGATTGAGGCTGGTAGTGAGATTTATGAAGGACAGGTTGCAGTAGGTGCTGTAGTTATGAACAGAGTTTATAGCGGTTCTTATGCTAATTCTGTCAATGGTGTTATTTTCCAGAGAGGCCAGTTTGCTACATCACGTATGTCAGCAGTTATTGCCAAGGGACCAAAGGCATCATGCATTCAGGCAGCACAGGAAGCTATGGCAGGTTCTGATCCAACAGGTGGTTTAACACACTTTAGACGTGCCGGTTCAAAAGAAGGCTTGGTAATCGGTAACCACGTTTTCTACTAAAATTAAAATAATGTATAAAAAATCTAGCTCTTGGGCTTTACCCAAGAGCTTTTTTGTGCTATGATGCATAATAAATCAAAACGAATGAATATTTATACATAAAAGACGGAGGTGCGATATGAACTTTAAAGGTAAGAACTTTTTAAAAATGTTAGATTTTTCATCAGAGGAAATTAATTATTTAATCGATTTGTCACTTAAGCTTAAGGACGAAAAAAAGCAGGGCAAGTCACAGAAGGACTACATGGCTGGCAAGAATATTGCTCTTATTTTTGAAAAGACATCTACACGTACCCGTTGTTCTTTTGAAGTGGCTGCATACGATATGGGTGCTTGTGTAACATATCTTGATCCATCTGGTTCTCAGATTGGCAAGAAGGAATCTATTCCTGACACAGCTCGCGTACTTGGCCGCATGTTTGATGGTATAGAGTATCGTGGATTTGAGCAGACAAAGGTTGAGGAGTTGGCAAAATATGCAGGTGTTCCTGTATGGAATGGTCTTACAAATGAGTCTCATCCTACACAGATGATTGCAGATATGATGACAATTAAGGAACATTTTGGAAAGCTTTCTGGAATAAAGTTTGTATATATGGGCGATGCCCGTTATAATATGGGTAACTCACTTATGGTCACATGTGCAAAACTGGGAATGGATTTTGTTGCATGTACAAACAAAAAGTATTTCCCAGAGGCTGCTCTTGTAGAAGAGTGCGAGAAGATAGCAAAGGAGACAGGCGCTACTATCACATTGACAGAGGATGTGGCAGCAGGTTGCAAGGATGCTGATGTTATCTACACAGACGTATGGGTTTCAATGGGAGAGCCTGATGAGGTCTGGGAGGAGCGTATCAAGGAGCTCAGCCCATATCAGGTAAATGCAAAGGCATTCTCATATGCGAAGCCAGGTGCTAAGTTTATGCACTGTCTTCCAGCATTCCACGATTTAAAGACTACTATTGGTCAGGAAATCTACGAGAAGTTTGGCATTGACTGTATGGAAGTTACAGACGATATTTTTGAAGGTGAGCGTTCAATAGTCTTTGATGAGGCTGAGAATCGTATGCACTCAATAAAGGCTATCATGTACGCAACATTGGGAAATGCTTAATCAAATTACATACGAATACTATGATACTGTAGATTCAACAAATGATAGAATAAAGGACAGGGCCCGCCAGAACGCAGATGGGGGCCTTGTTATTTCTGCAGGCACTCAGACAGCAGGCAAGGGACGTATTGGCAGAAAATGGGAGTCACCTAGCCATGACTCTATTTCTACATCTATGCTGCTTAGACCAGAGGAGATTAGCCTTGATGCTATTCCGACTATTACGGTGGTGGCGGCTATGGCTGTTAGAGATGCCCTCAGCAGATTATATGGATTAGATGGTCAGATTAAATGGCCTAATGACATCGTCCTTGATGGAAAAAAGATTTGTGGTATCCTCACAGAGATGGAATTAAAAGAAGGCAAGGTTTGGTACGTGGTTGTGGGCATAGGAGTTAATGTGCACAACAGGCAATTCCCAGAAGACATTGCCTTTAAAGCTACGTCAGTAGATTTGCAGCTGGAATCAGTTGGCAAACAAGGCCACAGAGGAGAACTTACAAAAGCTATATGGGAGAGCTTCAAAAAGTATTATAATATCTTTATTCAGACACAGGATATGAGTGGATTGAAGGAAGAATACGAAAGCCATCTTGCTAATTGTGGACAACGTGTTAGAATAGAAGCTCAGGATAATTCCTACGAAGCTACCGCTATGGGCATTAATAATCGAGGCGAACTGATAGTTGATGCTGATGGCGAGGAAAGAATAATCAGAACCGGAGAAGTATCGGTAAGAGGAATATATGGATACGTATAGCTTTTTTCGATTAAAGGAGATATATGGACGAAGTAGTTTTATGTGGCTCTAGTTGCTACACTAAGAAATTTTATTTGAATCCAGAATTTGAGGGACTCCCTCCAATGATTAAGGATGAGCTGAAAGTTATGTGTGTGCTCTACACCGAGGAGGTCAGCGGCACCATTCAGATGCTCTTTGATGAGGATGGTTCTCTTCGCATTCAGGTGGACCACAATGAAGACGATTTGCTTTATGATGAGATTGGCTCAGCTCTTGAGGTCAAGAGAATGCAAAGGGAGCGTATGGAATTATTTGAAGCTCTTGAAACATATTATAAAGTCGTATTCTTAGGTGAGGGAGGTCTTTAGACTATGCTACTTACAATAGACGTTGGAAATACAAATATCACACTTGGTGTGTTTAAGGACGAGGAACTTTTAGGTTCATTTCGTGTAACAACAAAAATCAATCGTACATCAGATGAGTTCGGTATTACATTTAGAGAGATTCTTCGCTCTAATAATTTGGATGCAGAAGAAATAGATGATGTTATCATAGCTTCAGTTGTGCCAAATGTTATGCACTCACTTACCAGCTCAATCATCAAATATTTTGACACACAGCCAATTATTGTTGAGGCTGGAATTAAGACTGGCATCAGAATTGCCACAGAGAATCCTAAGCAGATTGGTGCAGATCGTATCGTTGATGCGGCTGGTGCATATGAGCTTTACGGTGGACCAGTACTTGTTCTTGATTTTGGAACAGCTACTACATATGATTTGGTAGATGCAAGTGGCGCATTTGTTTCAGGTGTTACAGCTCCTGGTATCAGAATCAGTGCCAAGGCCCTCTGGGAAGACGCAGCTAAGCTTCCTGAGATTGAGATTAAAAAGCCTGAGAAGATTCTTGCTAAGGAGACAATTTCTTCTATGCAGGCCGGTCTTGTCTATGGTCAGATTGGTCAGACAGAATACATTGTTAAGAACATGATCAAAGAGAGCGGTTATGAGAATGTTAAGGTGGTAGCTACTGGCGGTCTTGGTAATCTTATTGCCAGCGAGACACAGTGCATCGACATTTACAATCCAAACCTTACACTTTTTGGTATGAAATTTATTTACGATAAGCAAAAGAAATAATGATTGAACAATTACAAATAGGAAATGTAAAACTAGAGAATAATTTGATTTTGGCACCAATGGCAGGAGTAACAGACCTGCCATTTCGTTTGTTATGCAAAGAACAGGGCGCAGCCCTTTGTTGCATGGAAATGGTCAGCGCCAAGGGAATCTATTATAACAATAAAAATACAGAGAGCCTTTTGACGGTTGATGAAAGAGAGCGACCTGTCAGCCTGCAGCTTTTTGGTTCGGACCCAGAAATCATGGGGCAGATGACAGCTAAAATCGATTATCGTAATTACGATATATTAGATATCAATATGGGCTGTCCTGTACCAAAGGTTGTTAACAATGGCGATGGTTCAGCCCTCATGAAGAATCCAGTACTTGCTGGCAAGATAATTGAGAGCATGGTGAAAAATTCTTCAAAGCCTGTGACGGTTAAAATTCGAAAGGGTTTTGACGATGAACATATTAACGCAGTAGAGATGGCACATGTGGCAGAGGAATCTGGTGCGGCAGCAGTGGCTGTTCACGGACGTACCAGAGAGCAGTATTATTCTGGCAAGGCCGACTGGAGCATCATTGCTGATGTCAAATCAGCGGTCAAGATTCCAGTCATTGGAAATGGTGATATCTTAGATGCAAAAGATGTGATTGCCATGAAGGAGCAGACAGGCTGCGATGGATTTATGATTGGCCGAGGTGCTCAGGGTAACCCATGGATTTTCCATCAGATTCTTCATTATTTTGAGACAGGGGAATTGATAGGCAAGCCACCGATGGAAGAGATGGTAAAGACAATGCTTCGTCACGCCAAGCTTCAGATTGAATTCAAGGGAGACTACCTTGGAATCAGAGAAATGAGAAAGCATGCAGCATGGTATACAGCAGGATACAAGGGTGCCAGCAAGCTGAGAGGCAGGATAAATGATGTGGAATCTTACGAGGAATTAGAGCAGCTTTTTACTGAGTTTCTTAGCACTTATTGCTAAATGATTTTGAAGATTCTATGAATAACTTTTGGAATTCTTGACATCAATTTATGAGTGGCTTATAATTCAAAAAGTTACTAAGATTAAGAGGGTTTCGGGTATCGAAATCTTTAAAAATATATCCGAACAGGAAAGGAAAAATTATGGAAGCAAAGAAGAATTTACTTACAGCCGAAGGACTTAAAGTATTAGAGGACGAGCTTGAGGATCTCAAGGTCAATAAAAGAAAAGAAGTATCTCAGAAGATTAAGGAAGCTAGAGAGCAGGGCGACCTTTCAGAGAACGCTGAGTACGATGCAGCGAAGGATGAGCAGAGAGATATCGAGGCTCGTATCGAAGAGATTGAAAAGATTTTAAAGAATGCTGAGGTCGTAACAGACGAGCATGCAACTAAAAATATCAACATTGGTTGGACAGTTACACTTCTTGATGTAGAGTTTGACGAGGAAGTAGAGTACAGAATCGTTGGTTCTACAGAGGCTAACAGCCTTAAGGGCAAGATTTCTAACGAGTCACCTGTAGGTAAGGCTATTCTTGGACACAAGAAGGGCGACACTGTTGTAGTTGAAACAGATGCAGGCGAGCTTCAGTACAAGATTCTTGCAGCTAAGAAGACAAAATAATTTTTAGACTTATTTTGGGTCACAACCATATTTTGGTTGTGGCCTTTTTTATTTTTTAACTAAATTCGAACAACAAAGGAGGGACAAAATGCTGGCTGAATTTAAGAAAAAATACATAGGTAGTAAAGCGTTTTATAAGCGATATATATTTCTGGCAACACCTATGATTATCCAAAATGCCATTACAAACTTTGTAAGTTTTTTGGACAACATAATGGTAGGCCGACTGGGAGCAGATTCTATTTGTGCGGTATCTACAGTTAACCAATTGAACTTTGTTTTTATGCTTGCAGTATTTGGAGCTGCATCGGCAGGAAGTATTTTTGGTGCTCAGTATTATGGTAAGGGTGACCATAAGGGTCACATGTATACATTCCGTTTCAAGCTGTACGGTACTTTGCTTGTGACAATCCTTGGAATAATAGCTTTTAAGCTTTTTGGAAGTCAGCTTATTTCGCTTTTCCTGACAGAGAGCAAGGGGGCTTCTCCGGAAAAAGCACTTGCGCTGGGCCTTCAGTATCTGGGAATTGTTTTGGTGGGACTTATTCCTTTTGCAGTAAACCAGGCATATTCTACCAACATAAAAGAGACAGGACAGACAGTTGTACCTATGGTAGCAGGTATGATTGCCGTGGCAACAAATGCAATACTTGATTATTGCTTGATTTTTGGTTTTGGACCATTTCCAAAACTTGGAGTAGCAGGAGCAGCTATTGCAACTGTTATAGCTAGATACATAGAGGCATCTATTGTTGTCATCTGGGCTCATACACACAGAAGTGTTAACAAATATCTGGAGGGTGCCTATGTGGGATTTGGTATTCCAAAGGATATCTTTAAAAGCATAATGATTAAGGGCACTCCACTTATGTTAAATGAGGTGCTTTGGGCTGCAGGTGTCAGCGCAGTTACTCAGTCATATTCACTTAGGGGAATGGACGTGCTTTCGGCGCTTAGCATTTCAAACACGGTTGCAAACTTATTTAATATAGTATTTATCCAGCTTGGTGCTTGTATAAGTATTATTGTAGGACAGCACCTAGGTGCAGGAGAATTGGAAGAGGCCAAGGATGCTGACAATAAGATGATAGTGTTCAGCGTTTTCTGCTGTACTATCATGGCAATCATAATGTTTGCATGTGGTGGCCTGTTCCCACAGATTTACAACGTAGATGCGCATATCAGAAGTCTTGCAACAAGCTTTATAGCAGTTGCTGCTGTATGGATGCCATTTTGCTCATTTAGCCACTGCTCATACTTTACACTTCGCTCAGGAGGAAAGACTCTTGTTACATTCCTCTTTGACTCAGTGTTTACATGGGTTGTTATGGCACCATTTGCATTCGTGCTTACACGATATACATCTCTTGGAATAGTGTGGGTATATTTCCTTGTTCAGGGTACAGAGCTAATTAAAAATATCATGGGTTATTTCATGGTAAAGAGCAATGTGTGGCTTGTGAAAATAGTTTGAAAGCGCCTGCCTTGACTGAATTGATACACTAGATTATAATTAAACGGCTTTTAAGATTACGTAAAATAATAAGTAGAAATAGATAAGGAGACATTATGGCAGAGCAGGATATCAATCAGCTTTTACAGGTCCGCCGTGATAAGCTTGCTGCACTTCAGGAAGCAGGTAAGGACCCATTTCAGATTACAAAGTTTGATCAGACACATCACACAGACGAAGCACGTGCACTTTATGAGGAGCACGAGGCCAAGCTTTTAGCAGGACGTGCAGCTGTTAATACAGACGGTATGGATGAAGAGGCTGCAAAGCAGGCAGTTAACGACGATTACAATGAGCGCCGCGCAATCATGGATGCAGAGCCAATTCACGTTAGCATTGCAGGTCGTATGATGTTTAAGCGTGTTATGGGAAAGGCAAGTTTTTGCAATATCCGTGACCGCAAGGGTGATATCCAGGTTTATGTTGCCAGAGATGCAATCGGCGAAGAGTCTTATGCAGATTTCAAGAAGTCTGATATCGGTGATATCTATGGTATCAAGGGATGGGCTTTCAGAACAAAGACAGGTGAGGTTTCAATCCACGCTGAGGAGATGACTTTACTTTCTAAGTCACTTCAGATTCTTCCTGAGAAGTTCCACGGTCTTACAGATACAGATATGAGATACCGTCAGCGTTATGTTGACCTTGTTATGAACAAGGACTCACGTGATGTTTTCGTTAAGCGTTCACTTATGATGAAGGAGATTCGTAATTTCCTTGCTGAGCGTGATTTCATGGAGGTTGAGACACCTATTCTTGTTTCAAATGCAGGTGGTGCAGCAGCTCGTCCATTCGAGACACATTACAACTCACTTAACGAGGATGTTAAGCTTCGTATTTCTCTTGAGCTTTACCTTAAGAGACTTATCGTAGGTGGTTTCGAGCGCGTATACGAAATTGGTCGTGTATTTAGAAACGAGGGTGTTGACACTCGTCACAATCCTGAGTTCACACTTATGGAGCTTTATCAGGCATACACAGATTATGAGGGTATGATGGAGCTTACAGAGACTATGTTCCGTCGCCTTGCTGAAAAGGTTGTAGGTTCTACAAAGATTTCTTACAACGGAATCGAGATTGACCTTGGTAAGCCATTTGAGAGACTTACAATGACAGACGCTGTTAAGAAGTACGCAGGCGTTGATTTTGATACAGTTGCTGATGATGAGGCAGCAAAGGCTCTTGCTCGTGAAAAGGGCGTAGAGTTTGAGGACCGTCACAAGAAGGGTGATATTCTTAACCTCTTCTTCGAGGAGTTCTGCGAGGATAATTTGGTTCAGCCTACATTTATTATGGACCACCCAATCGAGATTTCTCCTCTTACAAAGAAAAAGCCATCTGACCCATCAAAGGTAGAGCGTTTCGAGCTCTTCATCAACGGATGGGAGATGTGTAATGCATATTCAGAGCTTAATGACCCAATCGATCAGCGTGAGCGTTTTGCAGCACAGGATGCTAACGCAGAGGCTGGTGATGATGAGGCTGAGCACACAGATGAGGACTTCCTCAACGCACTTGAAATCGGTATGCCACCTACAGGCGGTATCGGTTATGGACTTGATAGACTTTGCATGCTTCTTACAGATAGCGCAGCTATCCGTGACGTGCTTCTCTTCCCGACTATGAAGAGCCTTGATGCACCAAAGAAGAGCGCTACAGCAGCTGATGATAAGTCAGGATTCTTTGCTCCTAACTCAAGCATCGATTTCTCAAATGTAGCTATCGAGCCACTTTTCGAGGAGCAGGTTGATTTTGATACATTCTCTAAGAGTGATTTCAGAGCAGTTAAGGTTAAGGCTTGTCAGGCAGTACCAAAGTCTAAGAAGCTTCTTCAGTTCACACTTGATGATGGTACAGGCACAGATAGAATAATCCTTTCTGGTATTCATGAGTTCTATGAGCCAGAAGAGCTTGTTGGCAAGACACTTGTGGCTATTACAAATCTTCCACCACGTGCAATGATGGGTATCGAGTCATGCGGTATGTTACTTTCAGCAGTTAACAACCTCAAGGATTCAGACGGTGAAGAGCTTCACCTTCTTATGATTGATAACCACATCCCAGCTGGTGCAAAGTTATACTAAGAATTTTTGGCCCTAGGGGACGGGGTTCCTGGTCCATTTTAGATTAAGGCTCTATAGCGAAAAGCTATAGGGCTTTTTGCTTTGTAACGCCCTACAGAAATGAGGCAATGTGTATTAATCTTTTGCGTTTTAAAGTTTAAAAGTTTAAAGTGCGAATGCATTGTATTTCCTATGTTTTAAAGGCTTTCTCACCATAGCGGAACCGATTTAATCGTGATATAATTGACAACGCTGTGCGTAAAAATTAAATAAAGAATTTATTTAGAGGGAGTATTTAAAAGATACATGAAGGAAAAGAAATTGGGACTTATGTCTCTCATACTGATGATTTTTACATCAGTATATGGATTTAATAACATTCCAAGATCTTATTATTTAATGGGATATGCAGCTATCCCTTGGTTTGTTATTGCAGGAATTTTATTTTTTATTCCATTTGCATTTATGGTAGCAGAGTTTGGTTCTGCTTTTAGAAACGAGACTGGTGGAATGTATTCATGGATGTGTAAGTCAGTTGGACCAAAGTATGCATTCATCGGCACATTTATGTGGTATACATCCTATGTACTTTGGATGGTAAATGTGTCATCAGGTATTTGGGTGCCTGTATCAAACGTTATTTTTGGTAAGGACACAACAGCAACATGGTCATTATTTGGATCACATTTCTTATCAGGTTCTAGATTGCTTGGTATCATGGCAGTTATATTCTTTATTGTAATCACATATTTTGATTCAAAAGGAATTGATAAAATTAGCACAGTTACATCTGTTGGTGGTACAGCAGTTCTTACAATTAACATTATGGTGGTAATCGGCTCTATCATTATGATTATTGCTCGCGGTGGACAGCTTCAGCAGCCATTTGCTGGCTTTGAATCACTTAAGACTCCACTTAATGCAGCATATCAGGGAAGTCCGATTGCGATTTTGTCATTCATCGTTTATGCGCTTTTTGCATACGGTGGAATTGAGGCAGTAGGTGGACTTGTTGATAAGACAGAGAACCCTAAGAAGAATTTCCCAAAGGGAATCGTAATAGCAGCACTTGTTATTGTAGTTGGATATGCAACACTTATTATGCTTGTAGGTTCATTTACAAATTATAAGCAGATCCTTGGAAATGATGAGATTACACTTGGAAATGTTTCTTATGTAATTATGTCAAATTTCGCAGCAGAGATTGGCAAGGCATTTGGTGCTACACCTGCGACACAGCTTGCACTTGCTCATGGATTTGCCAGAGTATATGCATGCATCATGCTTCTTGCTCTTATGGGTGCTATGTTTACACTTGTTTATTCACCACTTAAGCAGATTATCGATGGCACACCAAAGGAACTTTGGCCAGGTAAAATGGGTGAGACAGCCGAGGGTGGAATGCCAAAGAACGCTATGTGGATTCAATGCACAATCGTTTCAGTGATGATTTTACTTATCTCATTTGGTGGCGATACAATGCAGCAGTTTTTCTTGATTCTTACAGCAATGGTAAATGTTGGTATGACAGTGCCTTATATGTTTATCTCATTTGCATTTCCTAAGTTCAAGAAGATGAAGGATGTAGATAGAAGCTTCGTAGTATTCAAGTCTCAGGCTTCAGCAAATATCTGGGGATATGTGGTAACACTTACTCTTTTATTTGCCAATGCATTTGCAATTATACAGCCAGCTCTTGATGGCGACGTAAAGACTACATTCTGGTCTTTAAGCGGCCCAGTTATCTTCGGATTCGCAGCATGGGTAATCTACACACGCTACGAAAAACGCCTTTTGACCCAGGGGGACGGGGTCAGTGGTTCATCTGAAGAAGTATCAGAGGAGCCAGTAGCTCAGACAGAATAGTGGACCTAGGGGACGGGGTTCATGGACCATTTTGCAGGCCTAATTGGCCTGCATTTTTTATGTCTTTAGTTAAGCGTTTAACAATTGCTAGTGCCCAATTTAATTGGTATGATATTAAAGACTGAAAAATTGAGGAGTTAAATATGAAACAGGGGTTATTTTCAGATAAGGATTTTATTCATAGACTGTGGAATCTTACATTGCCACTGGCGTTCCAGAGCTTGATGCTTGCGCTTGTTGCGGCATGTGATGCAGTGATGCTCGGCCGAGTGGAGCAGGATTCTATGGCGGCGGTATCGCTTGCTACACAAATACAGTTTATCCAAAATATGATGCTTGCAGCAGTGACAGGTTCCATTGCGATACTTGGTGCACAGTATTGGGGCAAGGGAGATAAAAAGACTCTCCATAAGATTTTTGGAATGAGTCTTAGAATCGCATTTATTATTTCAATTTGTTTTTGCGTGGCATGTACCTGCTTCCCAAGACAGTTGATGATGATTTTTGCTGAGGATAAGAATCTTATTGGAATAGGAATGGGATATCTTAGGATAGCAGGATATTCTTATCTTTTGACAGGATTATCCCAGTGTTTCCTGGGCACAATGCGTGTTACTGGTCATGCAGATAGAAGTGCACTTATTAGCTCTGGCGCTGTAATTATAAATATTATTTTAAACGGCATATTTATTTTTGGATTGTTCGGTCTGCCAGCTATGGGTGCCAATGGTGCGGCCCTGGCTACACTTATTGCAAGAATAATAGAGTTTAGTGCAGCTGTTATCTCATCATTCCAAAAGGATTTTATTCATCCTACAATAAAGGATTTGTTAGTGAGAGACAGACTGTTGGCAAAAGATTACGTGAGATGCGGTCTTCCTCTGGCGGGAGCAGCTCTGTTCTGGGGAATAGGATTTACATCTTATACAGCATTTATGGGACATTTGGGTCCAGACGCAGCGGCATCTAATTCCGTTGCAGCAGTTGTGAGAGATTTGATGTGCTGTCTGTGTGATGGTATCAGTGCGGCCGGTGGAATTATAGTAGGAAATGAGCTGGGAGCAGGAAATCTAGATACTGGTAAATTGTACGGTAGCCGTATAGCAAAGCTTTCAGTTTATGTGGGATTTTTATCTACAGGTATCATTTTACTGGTGACACCGATTGTATCAAATTTCATTATTCTCACACCGAAGGCCAAAAGCTATCTGGTGGGAATGATGGTTATAATGGCTTTTTATATGATAGGAAGAGCTATCAATACAGTGGTAATCAATGGCGTTTTTGGTGCTGGAGGTGATACACTGTTTGATATATATAGCCTGGCAGTTTGCATGTGGGGCATAGCTGTGCCTCTGGCATTTTTAGGAGCATTTGTATTTAAATGGCCAGTTCTTTGCGTTTATGCTTGCACTTGCGTGGATGAAGTGGGAAAATTGCCTTGGGTTTACCACCACTACAAGAAATATAAGTGGGTAAAAGATTTGACTAGATAATTGAGCACAAGAAGGGAAGCGAGGATGAAAAAAGGATTAGTTATGGAAGGTGGAGCAATGCGAGGCATGTTCACCTGCGGTATTATCGATGTTTTGATGGACAATGGTTTTGATTTTGACTGCGCGGTTGGTGTATCTGCCGGAGCTACATTTGGCTTGAACTACAAATCAAAGCAGCCAGGAAGAGCTCTCCGTTACAACAAGATTTACTGCGGAGACAAGAGATATGCCAGTGTGCATTCTCTTTTAACTACAGGAGATATTTACAACGTATCATTTTGCTACAACACACTTCCATATGAGCTGGATTTATGGGACACTGAGACATTTTACAGCAATCCAATGGATTTTTACTGTGTAGTAACTGATATCAATTCAGGCAAGGCTGTTTATCACAAGTGTGACAACGAAAGCCATAATCCATATGGAGTAGACATTCAGTGGATTAGAGCATCTGCATCTATGCCGATTGTTTCACGACCAGTGGAGATTGATGGTGGGCTTTATTTAGATGGTGGAATGTCTGATTCGATTCCTCTTGAGTTTATGGAAAAGCAGGGATGTGACAAGATTCTCGTTATCGAGACTCAGACCAAGGATTACATTAAAAAGCCTCAGGCACATATGTGGCTTGCAAAGTTAAAGCTTGGCAAATTCCCTAACATGCTTGATACAATGAGAAATAGATACAAGATGTACAACAAGGAAAAGGAATACATCAGAAATCAGGAGGAGGCCGGAAAGGTATTTGTCATCAGACCAGATGAGCCTCTTAACATAGGTCCAATCGAAAGAAATCCTGATGAACTTCAGAGAGTTTACGAGCTGGGCCGAGCTGCAGCAACTAGAAATTTAGATGCTTTGAAGGCATATTTTGAAGTATAAGAATTGGCTTCTCACAGGTAATTATGTGATTTCTGTGAGAAGCCTTTTTAGTTACCAAGAAAAAGTATATAATTGCTATAAAGGGCGTTATGAAAAGTAACTATTTCTGCGGATAAAATAATAGGTTGTAGGGGACTATATGATTTATCTTATCTGTTTTTTGGTTGTACTTGTTATGCTTCTTTATCTAATAGGGTATGGAAGAAGTATAGGTATTTGGACAGTAGTTTTGACATCGTCGATTGCCATAGGAAATGGCGGATACTATGCCCTTGCTACGTCATCAAATCTTCAAGAGGCACTTCTTGCAAATAAAATTGCCTATGTCATAGGTGTATTTGCGCCAATTACTATTTTTTTTAGCATATGTAATCTGTGCAGAATAACTCTTTCTAAGAGAGTGAGTACAATATTATTTTCTATTCAAATTCTTATATATCTTTCAGTATGCACAATGGGAACTAAATATACTTTTTTCTATAAGGATGCGATTTTTCATGAGGGATCTACAGGAGTATATTTGGAGAAAACCTATGGGCCTATGCATACCGTCTATTTATTAGCCTTGCTGGGTTACACAGCCGCAGGACTAGTTGTTAGCCTCTTTTTTATAAATAAAAGAACAATCGTTAGCCGCATTAATATTGATATGTTTATTTTTGTAGATATTCTATCTGTGGGAGTGTATCTGATTGAGAGATTATTACATTTGAATATTGAATTGATGCCGGTATCTTTTACCCTTTCAATAGGACTCATGTTGATTCCGTTGACTAAATTGTCCATTTATTCGGTGAATAATATTAATATTTTTGCAGATGAATTGCAGAAGACCGCCTATATTCTTTTTTCAAAGAAGCTTAAATACATGGGAAGTAATGAGAAGGCGGAGGAATATTTTCCTGAACTAAAAAATTGGGAGTTGGAGGAAAAAATCCCAGGAAGCGGAGGGCGATTTAATACATTTTTACGTCAGCCTCTAAATGAATTTGTAAGAGAGGGCAATCAGGAAAAAATAAATGGAAAACCATATAGATATAAGGATCAGATCTGTACATACGAAATTGGAATTCTTAGAAAAGCTAGCAAGAAGAACTGTGGCTATTATATAAAAATTTCTGATGTTACAGATGTTATAAATGAAAATGCAATTGCGGAGCAGTAATTAATGGGGAAAGAAACGGGTCAATCTGTAGTAGGGGTTATAGATAACATTGTCCGACTAGGGGTAATGTTTATACTTGCCATAATCTTTATTATCATGGGAGTTGCTATGTGGGATAGCAATAATTCCCAGGAGCTATATAAAGGTTCTTTTAGTGCGGCTACTTTAGATAGAAATTGGACTCTTTTGTCTAGAGGGACGGAGCGGAAGGTGGATTTGCCCCTGGAACTTAATACGGAAAAAGGTGAGGAAATAGAACTTGTTAATGCTCTGCCAGGTGATTTGAGTGATGGCATGAGTCTGATGATTAGGGCAAATATGCAGGATGTGACTATATATGTGGATGAGGAAAAAAGAGTTGAGTATACAACTGCATCCATAAAGGATATGTCCTATTATATTCCTAGTGCATATGTAGTAATTGATTTGAACGAAGAGGATTCCGGAAAAATCATTAGAATGGTGATATGCCCTAAGGAGCAGCCGGTAGTAAATGAGGTGCGAATCAGCTATGGTAATAATGTGTGGTTTGACGTCATCAAAAAAGGTTTGCCTGCTTCAGTATTTGCCATAATTATTTTAATACTTGGTGTATTGATGGTAGTTGCGGCATTTGTTTTGAGAAAGTATTTTAATGCAAATACACCGAGAAACTTGGGCTTTTTGATGATAAATATAGCACTGTGGATTATAAGTGAGTCAGGGTTGAGACAGTTTATATTTAGTAGACCATCTCTTACTATGTATTTTTCATATATTCTTGTGGAATTAATAGGTGCAATGGCTTGCCTCTATTTTGATGAGGTGCAGCACGGTGTATATCATAGATTTTATCTTGTAGCTGAGTGTATAGTTCTTGGCCAAGTGGTTTTAAATGTTGGCTTGCATGTATTAAAAATAGCTGACCTGTATGTAACTATGAAGTATTCCCACATGTGGATTGCATTTTGTGCGGTGCTTGCGATAGCGACTATAGTGATAGATATCTACACAAAGAGGGGACGGACATACGCAATTACCATAATTGGAATGGTATGCTTTATCATTATGTCACTTAATGAATTGCTGGGATTTTATTTGAATCGATTCCATGTGTTTGGTGGGTCTATCTGCATAGCTATGCTGTTTCTCATGGTGGCCACAATCATACAGACTGTTTATGATGAAGTGAATGGAGTTGAAAATCGCGAGAAGATGCAGACAGCCATGACTATTAACACAATCCAGACGATTGCCGGCGCTATAGATGCAAGGGATGAGTATACAGGCGGACATTCGGAGCGTGTAGGATTTTACGCCAGTCGTTTGGCCAGAGAGATGGCGGCGGACTATGATTTGACGGAAGAAGATATCTTGCGTGTCCATTATATAGGCTTGGTGCATGATATCGGAAAAATCGGTGTGGCTGACACGGTGCTGAATAAATCAGGACGCCTTACTGCTGAAGAATTTAGCCTTATGAAAAAGCACACAGAAATTGGCTATGAAATAATGAACTCTTTGGGGCAGGAGATTAAGGGCGTTTTAGATGGTATCAGATATCATCACGAGAGATTCGATGGACTTGGGTATCCAGATGGACTTTCAGATACAGATATTCCACTTATAGCTAGAATTTTGGCTCTCGCCGATAGCTATGATGCTATGACATCTAACCGTGTATACAGAAAGCGACTGACAGATGAGCAGGTTAGAGAGGAAATACTAAAGAATTCTGGAACTCAGTTTGATCCAGCCCTTGCAGAGATATTCATAAGACTTATTGATAGAAAAGAGCTGAGCGTGATGACTGTAGAGGGAGCGGCTGCTGACTTAAGTGGAGTGGTAAGAAAGTCGTCTTTACTAGAGGATAAACTTCAAAGAGATTTGCTTGATAAAGTGGATATCGTAAACCCGACTCATATCAGGATGCTTTGCTACATAATGAAATTGATGGAAAAGAAGGGCAAGGAGTATATTGTATATTTTGCGTCAGCAAAATCGATGGAAAAGCTGGAGGAGCAAATTAAGGAAAATTCCAGCAATCATGATGTATTCCTGCTTTATACCAATGAGCAGTATATAATAGCTCTTTATGACAAGACTGAGGAGGAGAAGTTTGTATTTGTAAATAGTGTGCGCATGGGCTGCCATGATGTGAAGATGGTGGATATTATGGACATGCTAGATTCTTGAATGGATATTAATAAATAGGATTTTCTGCCGATATAAAAAGTATAAAACAAAAGAATTGCAATTTCGGCAGGAAGTCCAATTCTCCGGTGGCTGATTTGACAAAGGTCAGATTGGCTGACGCGAAGGCACAGCAGGAAAGACAATTCGAGAAAGGAACTTAATAATGACATTATCAGTTTTCGCTTGAGAGCTGCTTTTCGATTTCAATGGAAGTTGGGAAGCAGCTCGTTTTAGTTTGAGAAATTTATAGGTAGGGGGAATGTCAGGGGCTTAGGGATAATATATTAGCATTTATATACAATTATGGAGAAAAGTGCTAATATATTAGCATGATTAATTTATATCAGAAAACATGGAATGAAATAAATAAAGAGATAGCAGGTAATGTCCGTCTGCTTAGAAAAAGAAAAAAGATAACTCAGAATGAATTGGCGAAGAAATCAGGAGTAAGCTTTGCTTCTATAAAACGATTTGAGCAGACAGGTGAAATTTCGTTACAGTCCTTAACAAAGATTGCCATAGCCTTGAATGTTGAAGAGGAGCTAGAGACATTGTTTACATCTGTGCCTTTTTCATCTATAGAGGAGATTATAAATGAGCAAAGTTAGTAAATTAGATGTTTATTTTGGAAATCGTTTAATTGGAACTATGGCATTGTATAAAGATACTTTGGCGGCATTTGAGTATAGTAAAGACTGGCTGAAAGATGGTTTTTCAATCAGTCCTTTTTCTCTACCTCTAGAGAAAGGTGTGTTTATACCGAAGCTAGATCCATTTGGTGGATTATATGGTGTTTTTGCAGATAGCCTTCCAGATGGATGGGGAAGACTTCTTGTTGACCGTTTAATGAGAAGAAATGGTCTTAATCCAGAGAGTATGGGGAATCTCGACAGGTTAGCTATTGTAGGTGAATCTGGGATGGGGGCACTTGCTTATAAGCCTCAAACTGTTTTAAGTAGAGGCGAGGAGAAAAAAGGGCTGGACATCATAGCTGAGGAATGCAAGGAAATCCTTCAAACTGAATCTACAAAGGGGTTAGATTATCTGTTTGAAAATGGTGGTTCTTCAGGAGGGGCGAGACCAAAGATTCTTACGGAAGTTGATGGAGAAGATTGGATTATTAAGTTCCCTTCAAGTGATGATAGTAAAGATATCGGAAAGATCGAATATGACTATGCTATTTGCGCAAAAGAATGTGGAATAGAGATGGAAGAAGTGAGATTGTTTGAATCGAAAAAGTGTATGGGCTATTTTGGAACAAAACGATTTGACCGAAAAAAGAAGGGCGACAATTATAGAGTACACATGGTATCGGCAGCTGGATTATTGGAAACATCACATCGAGTGCCTAATTTAGACTACAATACATTGATGCGACTCACACTGCAACTTACTAAATCGATGGAAGATTGCGAGAAACTATTTAGGATTATGTGTTTTAATGTATATGCGCACAATAGAGATGATCATTCTAAAAACTTTAGTTATCTTTATGATGACAAGGAGGCTCAGTGGCATTTATCACCTGCATATGACTTGACATATAGCAATTCTATTGCTGGCGAACATGCAACAATGGTCAATGGAAATGGTTCAAACCCAAGTGAAGATGATGTGTTGGCTGTAGCAGAGAAAATCGGGCTTAATTTAGTTAAAGCAAAACGTGAATCAAATAAGATATATGATTGTGTTCAGGAGATGCTGGGAAGATATTTATAGAGTGAAAGCTTTATGACTTGTTGAATTTCTTATGGACATTTTGTGAATAATAGAGCTTTTTCTACAATAGAATAGTAAAATTAAATTTGTAATAGCCGATAACTATCATAGAATTCTATAGTTTTTTATGAAGCCATGGGGCTGAGAAGGAATATATATGAAAAAAGTAATTACTTACGGAACCTTTGATTTATTCCATGAAGGTCATTACAAATTATTACAAAGAGCAAAAGCACTGGGTGATTACCTAATCGTTGGGGTAACCACTGAGAGCTATGATAGACAAAGAGGTAAGCTTAATGTAGTTGATGATTTGCTTACTAGAGTAGAAAATGTACGCAAAAGTGGTTTTGCGGATGAGATAATAATTGAAGAATCATACGGACAAAAGGTTAGTGATATACAGAAGTATGATATAGACATATTTACTGTTGGTAGTGATTGGATTGGCAAATTCGATTATCTTAGAGAGTATTGTGAAGTGGTATATCTTGAGCGAACTAAGGATGTATCATCTACTATGCTTCGCAATGAGGCTTTTAGTATTAAGAGAATTGGAATCATAGGGAATGGTAGAATTGCTGGCCGATTCGTAAGAGAGGCAGTAGGTGTATCTGGTGTAAATATTCAAGGCGTATACAATCCGCATACAGAAAGTGCAGCTACTTTCGCTGATGACCATGATATCAATTGCTTTAAAACAGAGGAAGAACTATTTGAAAATATAGATATTGCATATATTGCTTGTCCACATCAGTATCATTACGAATACATCAAAAAAGCTATTGAATCTGGAAAGCATGTTATCAGTGAAAAGCCATTAGTTTTAAAAGAAGATCAAGCTAGAGAGCTTTTTGATATGGCAAAAGAAAAGCAAGTAGTTGTTATTGAAGGTATCAAAACAGCTTATTGCCCAGGATTTATAAAACTCATTGATGTGGCTAGAAGTGGTATCATTGGAAACATTAAATATGTAGATGCATGCTTCACAAAGCTTGAAAAGGCAGATAGTCGTGAGCTTACAGATTTGCAGTATGGTGGAAGCTTTATTGAATTAGGAAGTTATTGCTTGCTTCCAATAATTAAGCTCTTAGGAATAGAGTACGAGGATATATCTTTTGACAGCATACGTGGCGAGAATGGATTAGATTTGTTTACCAAATGCTCTATGAAATTCCCAAGAGGACTTGCTACAGCAACATGTGGCCTAGGAGTAAAAAGTGAAGGACGTCTTTTGATAGCAGGTACACTTGGATATATCGTTGTAGATGCTCCTTGGTGGAAGACAACATATTTTGAAGTGCATTTTGAAAATGCGGAGCATGTGGAAAAATATTCTGAGTCTTATTTGGGCGATGGACTTAGATACGAAATCGCTGATACATTAAATCAAATTAATGGAAACAGCACTAGCGAGTTCAAGCTCACAAGAAAAGAATCAATAACTATGGCTTCTGTTATGGAGAAGTTCCTCATTCACGAGAATAGGGGAGTCTAATTAATAGGGATTGGGCGGATAATGAAAAAAGAAGATTTGTACATTTTAAAAAGAAGAATAAAAGCACTGTGTAACAGCATGTGCTTTTATTTTTGTAGAGTTTTTCCTATTGATAAAAAACTTGTAAGCGTATGTACTTTTGAGGGAAAAGGCGGATTTGGATGCAATCCTAAGTATGTTGTTGAAAAACTTCACAAAATGGATGGATCTCTTAAATTTGTTTGGTTTGTAAATAAAAATGCTTGGGAAAAAGAATTCCCTGATTATATAAAAAAGGTTCCAAACACTCTGTGGTCTAGAGCATACTATCTGACTCGTTCAAAAGTGTGGATTGATAATTACAGAAAACCTTATGGAACAGTAAAGAGAAAAGGTCAGTACTACGTAAATACGAATCACTATACACTCGGTATCAAGACTGTTGGATTATGGCGCGGAGCAGGCTTTTCAAAAATGGCATATCTGGTTAGTAAAAATGATTCGGATATGATAGATGATTTGATAATTGATTCGAAATTCTGTGAGCTGGCTAGTCCAAAGGGGCTTATTTACGATGGCCATTATCTTAAGACAGGTGCACCTAGATGCGATGTGCTATATGGTGATAGAAGCGTCATTAAGCAGAAATATAGGATAAAAAATGGTCTGCCAGAAGATGCAAAGATTCTGTTGTTTGCTCCTACTTTTAGAGAGGGTGCCAAAGATGGAAAACGTTTTGTATATTCGCAGCTTTGGAGTGTAGATTTTAAACATTTGATTGACTGTCTTGAGGAGAAATTTGGAGGCAAATGGTACATCTGCTTTAGAGTACATCCGCAGCTTGCAGCAGGATTCTCTGATTATGAAAATGATGAAATCGCTGATAGAATCCTCAACGAAAGCCAGGCAGACGATTTGTATGAAATCATGGCAGCTATGGATGCCTACATGACAGATTACTCTAGTGCATGTTTTGAGGCAGCATTTGCAAAAATGCCAGTATTTATCTATGCAGACGATATAGAAAAATATGAAAGGGATAGAGGGTCACTATACTGGAACATGACCACTGACTCCCTTGACAAGGTCACAGCAAATCAGGAAATGTTCCCAGGAGAGGACTGGGTATTCCCATTCTCAATCGCCACCAATAATGATGACCTAGAGCACGATGTATTGCATTTTGACCAGCAGAAATATGAGGCTAGGCTGGACGAGTTCTTTGGAAAAATCGGATTGGTTTTTGACGGTAATGCAAGTGAGAAGGTGGCCCAGGAGATTTTGAGGAGGATATAATTGGAAGAACGAATCTTGAGAGAGTGGTATAATTATGGTATAATTAGACCATGAGAAAGGGGATGATTTCTATGCCACAAATTTTGCCAATTAAAGATTTGAAAAATACTTCAAATATATCTGAAATGTGCCATAAGGCAGATGAACCTATTTATATAACAAAAAATGGGTATGGCGATATGGTGCTTATGAGCATTGAGTTATTTGAAAAAACGCAGAAGAAATGGAATATGTATAGCGATATAGAACAATCGGAACAGCAGATTAAAGAAGGAAGAATAAAAGACGCTAGAAAATCGTTGTCTGCTGTGAAGGAGAAATATGGCTTATAATTTGATTGTTACCGATAGAGCGGAAGAGCTAATTGATTCTAGTGTATATTATATAATAAATAAATTGGAAAACCCTAAGGCAGCGAGACGGTTGTTAGATGAAATTCTTGCTATTTATGACAGACTTGAAGATAATCCATATCAATTTGCTGATTCAAAAGATGATTATCTTAGAGGAAAAGGCTATAAAGAGGCATTGTTTTTGAGTATGCAGTATAAATTAATATTTCGCATAGAAGGTGATGATGTCTTTATCGTTGGATTATTTCATAATCTTGAGGATTATCCGTCAAAAGTAATATAAGTTGAAAGCTAATTATTAATCAAAAAGTTCACGAAAAGTTCATAGTTTGTAGAAAGTTTCAAGGGAAATAGCCGATAAATATGTTAGAATATTGCTATGGGAAATATAAGCAATACCACATAGCGGAAGCCTTTGATGCAGTGTGATTATATGGTAGTGTTTTTGTCAGCTGGGTCGTTAGGCCCAGCTGTTTTTGTTATTAGCTATATTAAAGTTTTCATGGGGAGTTTTTGGTGTTGCAAGAGTAAGGGACAGCGTTGATATATGAAAAAGAAATTATCGGTAATTATACCAGTTTATAACCAACTGGAATATTTTAAAAAGTGCTTAGATAGTGTTGTTAATCAGACATATTCTAATCTTGAAATAATATGTGTCGATGATGGCTCAACAGATGGAGCACAGGATTATTTGGATGAAGTAGCATCAAAAGATAGTAGAGTGATTGCTATTCATCAAAAGAATAGTGGAGAAAGCCATGCTCGCAATGTAGGATTAATGCAAGCTAATGGAGACTATATCACTTTTGTAGATTGCGATGATTGGATTGAAGAGGATATGTACGACAGCATGATGAGGGTGGCGGAAGAAGAGGATTTAGATTTAGTTGCATGTTCATGGTACAAAGTGAAAGAAGAGAAACCAGTGAAGGTGGAAAATGAACTTAATGTATCCTCTAATTTAATAGACAATGAAGAATTACTAGATTATGTTTATAAACGCGATTTATATAGGAACTTTGCATATATTTGGAACAAAATATACAAACGAGAGATATTAGAAGATGAAGGTACATTGAGGAGATTTGATGAGGATATTTATTTAGGAGCGGATGTCACATATCTAGCTAGAGCTATTTTAAAAGCCAACAGAGCGAAGTATATGGACAGACCTTTTTATCATTATACATTTAGAGTAGGTTCTGGTAGCCACTCAAATGATATTTCGAAAGCAAGAGATTTGACAGAATCATATAAAGAAACTGTTGAATTGCTTAAAAATGCGAAAGTAAAAGAAGAGACAGTTAACTATGCAATTAGAATTCTTGTATATCACGCCATAGAAGGCATTGAGATAGCAATCGAAAAAGAGGATTCAACAGCGAAGAAGTATTTTAGAGAAATAATGCTGTCGTATGAAAGCGTTTATTTGGAGCTTAACAAGAATTATCCGGATAGAGTTGAGTTATATAAAAGACTTATAAATAATTAGGAGAACATACATGAAATGGATTAATAAGGGGCATGAGTATGATGCTGTGTATTCAAAAATAATAGAAAAAGAAAGTTTCTATTTATTTGGTGCAGGAGATTTTGGAAATCTCTTTTATGAAATTACAAATAATAAAGTGCCTTTTATCGCATATATAGACAATGATGTAAAGAAACAGGGAACTATTATAAACGGATTAAAATGTATCTCGCTTAATGAAGCTAAAGTCGATAGTAAGCACGCGATTATTTTAACTATGTCCCAGTTTGCAAGAGTAGCGACTATTGAACAGTTAAAAGCAAAAGGATTAAAAAGAAACGATGACTTTTTTATCATCGAAGAATTCCTTTCCGTATATTTTTCATACAAGTACCAGAAAGTATATATGACAGCAATATCATTCCTTCCAAGTACTATTTGTAATTTAAATTGTAAAAACTGCTTGAATTTCAATCCATTTGCAAAAGAGTTTTTTGTAAGAGAATTGGATGATTTGAAGCATGATGTAGATTTGTTTTTTGACTGCGTGGATAAGATTATGCTTTTTCATGTGAGTGGTGGAGAACCAATGCTCTATAAACACATAGCGGAATTAATCCAGTACATTGATGAAAATTATGGAGATAGAATTGGAGTCTTGAGAACG
This sequence comes from Pseudobutyrivibrio sp. AR14, assembly GCF_900101325.1. Lineage (NCBI taxonomy): Bacteria > Bacillati > Bacillota > Clostridia > Lachnospirales > Lachnospiraceae > Pseudobutyrivibrio > Pseudobutyrivibrio sp. AR14. The sequence continues at coordinate 54,030 of NZ_FMUY01000009.1, read as the reverse complement.
GTTACAAATGGCACCGTTGTTCCAAAGGATGAAATTCTTGAAGTATTAGCTAAATGTAATGTAGAAGTGACGGTAGATGATTATAGAGAAGCCGTGCCTAGATTTAATGATAGATTTGATAAGCTCATTTCAAAATTTGATGAGTACGGGATTAAGTACTATATAAATAAAGCTGAGTCGTGGATTGATTTGGCTCCAGATAGAACGGATTATTCGGATAAATCAGAAGAGTGGTTAATAAATCACAGGGATTCTTGTGGACAATCATGGGAAGAATTACGTGATGGAAAGCTTTATAGTTGTAATTACGCGGCGTATGCAACTGTGGCTGGAATAGCTGGAGAACAGGATACAGAAGAATCATATGATTTGAATTTGTTTACAACTGAGACTAGAAATGAATTGATTGAGTTTAGATTAGGCTATACAAACAAGGGGTATACGAATTTTTGCAAGAAATGTAGGGGATTTACTCCTGAAAATGATGTGGCTGAAAAGCCAGCAGTACAAACAGAAGTGACTATGGGGAAATAATTGTTAGGAGTATTAGAAAGCAGATGGCAGAGAATAACGAAATACTATTTTCTATTATAACAGCAGTATATAACAACGAAGTATTAGTGAAATCTGCAATTCAAAGTGTCCTAAATCAGAGTTATAAAAACTTTGAATACATAATTGTAGATGATGGATCAACGGACAGAACTCCAGAAATATTAGATGACATAGCTAAATCAGATGAAAGAATAAAGGTTATTCACCAAAAGAATCAATGGATTTTTGCAAGTTTTAATACAGGGATATTAAATTCCAAAGGTGAGTATGTTTTTATTGTAAATTCAGATGATACTATGACTCCAGGAACTTTGGAAAGAGTTGCCAAAGTGGCAAAAAAGTATAACCCGGACATTATTTTTTCTCAAATAACTCAGCATTTGTGTGATGAAGAACAAAATATCATAAAAGAGGATCTTAATGGTTATTCAAAAATGGTATTGAAAGAGGAATTTTTAAGTAACCAAGATGAGTTCCATAATAAATGGATTGACTTAATAAAGAAAAGATATGTATCAAATAATATTAATTTCTATAAGAGGTCATTAGCGGAGAGACATCTATATCGAAATGATAATTACATGGGGGATAGATTCTTCAATAATGAAATAGCTAGATATGCTAAGACTGCATATATATTAGGTGATTTTATTTGCTACAACCATTTCGTATATGAGAGTGAGCGCAATGCTTCTAGAAAATATTATGATTATTCACACATAATAGGAAACGAAATATACGAAGACTTCAAATCTATGCTTGAGGAGTGGAACATTGACTCTGAAGAGAATATTAGAAGTGTATGTGAAAAAAGAATAGAAGATTTAACATATGAATATAGGTTACTTAAAGCAGCAAATTGCCCATTAGGTGAAAATGAGAAAATTGCATATATGATTTCAGGGAGTCTGGATGATACAGTCATGGAATGTGTTGAGCGTACAGGTGATTTTGAAAACCTTCAAGCAAGAATTCTTAGCGGAATTAGAGAAATGCTTTTGATAGAAGAATTAAAAAAAGAAGATTCTATGTATTTTGTTCAAAAAATGCTTGAATCGTTACTTAGATATGAAAAGGACGAGGATGATTATTTGTATATAAAAAATGGTGTTTATAACGAAAAGAATCCTTATAAAATAGGTGAAGTATTTTATAAAAAACTTGTTAATTGAAAGAGACGAAGCATGGAAATATATGATGTATATATGTCTATAGGTTGGGCATGTAGACCTGCACATCAATTGAGAATAAATGGTTTAAGGGATGAGGCTTTTCCGTTGGATTGGCAAAAAGATTATTCACTTGACACGGTAATACATTTATTTGAAACGAATTTTGAAGATTTCTTTAAAAATATAAAAGAAGAAGGAGTAGGGGATGATAATAGCCGAAGAGTAATAGATGTAAACAATCATATTATTTCATTGCATCATTTTCCCAAAGAATTATCTTTGCTTGATGGACAAGATAGATTCCTTGAGAGTATGACTAAACGTTATCAAAATCAAAGGGATAGAATTATAAATGCTAATAAACTATTTCTTCTATCAAATAGGTTGGTTAGCCTAGATGAGATGGGAAAATTTCTAAAAGATTTTTCGACGATTTTCCCAAATAAAGAGATTAAGTTAGTTAATATAAGGAATGACAATAACTTAAATAGTGAAGAGATTATTGTTAATTCAAAAGAAATAAACGATTTATTATCAATTATTGATTATACGATAAATGATACTTATGACGATTCCGGTAATGAATATGATTGGAAAGGAAATAGCAAAGCCTGGAAGAATATACTAGACGAATATGGTAATCATCACACATATGAAATTGTACAGAAATATAAGAACGATAAAAATCCTTTGATAATATATGGTGCTGGACAGATGTGTAGAGCATTAATCAATATTTTTAATAAATACAAATGCAAGCCAGATGGAATAGCTGTGACTAATATAGAGGGGAATCCAAAAGAAGTAGAAGGGATAATAGTAGATAACATAGATAACTATCCAAAGAATAGTAACATAATTATATCAGTCAAGAATATTAATATGGCAGAAGAGATTAATAGATATTTAAAAAATAAGGGGTATAAGAATATATCTAACGTGGATAAATCAGTATTGATGGAATAAAGAGGTTAAGAACAATAATTTATGAGAGTATTATGGCTATGTAATATTATTCTTCCAGAACTAGCGACAACATTTGGATTAAATAAACCGAATGGTGGTGGTTGGATTTCAAGAGCGTGGGCTGAGATGCAGATGGAAAAAGGATTGGAGTTAGGATTGTGTGTACCTATTAAGAATCCTAAATATTTACGCGATGGCATTTTTAATAATTATAAGTATTATTCTTTTTTAATGATATCCAATGAATCAAACACAAATATAAACAGTCAAAAGACAAGGTTTAAAGAGATTGTAAATGATTTTAATCCTGATATTATCCATATCTGGGGAACAGAAAACGAGCATACATTTTCAATGGTCGATATGTGCAGAGAAAATGGACTAATTGAAAGAGTAGTTATAAACATTCAAGGATTAGCAGCTTATATAGGTGATATATATACTTATGGGCTTAATGAAGAAACAATAGCTAAAGAGATTGGTGGTAAACCCTCAATATATAAAGAGGCACTTGAATATAAACACAAGGGAGCTTTTGAATTACGTTCATTAGAAATCGCACAAAATGTAATAGGTAGAACTGAGTGGGATAGAGCATGTACTGGGATGATTAATCCCAAAAGAAACTATTACTTTTGCCGTCCGATGCTACGGAAAGTATTTTATGAATCAAATAAATGGAATATGGCTAATTGTAATAAATATCAAATTATGATAAGCCAAGCATTTTACCCTATAAAAGGACTTCATTTAATAATTCCAGAGATTGCAAAAATAAAAGGATTATATTCTTCTGTAAAAGTTAGAATATGTGGAGCAGATCCAACAAAAGCATCAAGTTCTTATGGGGAAGTAATCAAGAAAGAACTTATCAAGTATGGGGTATATGACATTGTGGAGTTTATTGGAAGAAAAAATGAACTGGAGATGGTTGAAGAATATTTAAACGCAAATGTATTTCTTTCTCCTTCGCTCATAGAAAATGAATCGAATTCTATCTGTGAGGCTATGTTACTTGGCGTTCCAGTAGTTAGTAGTTATGTTGGTGGTGTTTGTTCTGTAGTCGACCATTGTATCGATGGTTATTTGTATCCGCTAAATGAGTCATACATGATGAGTTATTTTATAAGAAAAGTGTTTGACGATAAAGATGCGACAAATGAAATATCAAAGAAGGCAATTGCTAAAGCAGAGGAGTTTGTTGATGTAGAAATTGCCAAACGAGAGTTATTAAATACTTATGAGCAAATAAATAGTTAATTGGAGCTAAAATAAAGTGGATGATATTAGATTTTCTATAATAACAGCGGTTTATAACAATAAGAAATACTTAGAAAATGCTGTTGTTAGTGTTATGCAGCAGAATTACGCCAATTTAGAATATATAGTTGTAGATGATGGTAGTACGGACGGAACTGGCGAGCTAGCAGATGAGTTGTCGAAGCAATATAAGAATTTAAGAGTAATTCATCAAGAAAATAAGTGGATATATGCTAGCTTTAACGAAGGCATTAAGAACGCAGTAGGTGAGTATATTTATATACTGAATTCTGATGACAAGCTAAAAGAAGATGCTTTAGAAATATTAGATAGAAGCATCGATATGTACAATCACCCAGATGTTATTTGGACTAAAGTATTACTCTGCGAATGTGATGATAACCAGAATGTAATAAATAGAATAGATATAGATGAAAATATAACGGAAGATTTGTTTTGGAAGGATGAAGCGGATTTAGATGTTTGGCATGATTTATTACGAAGTAATTTGATGGTGAATCAGGCGAATCTATATAAGAGAAGTACAATAAAAAAATATGAATTTAGAAATGATGTATATGGGGCAGATTATCTGTTTAATTTAGAAATTGCTAAGTATATTGACTCATATTTGATTATTAGTAAGCCTATATATTTGTTTCATAAATACAGAAATGGAAGTAACGCTTCTATTGGGAAATATTATGGTTATGAACATGAAATGTATAATGATTTTTATAAGGCGGGCTTAGAACTACTAAATAGGAGAAGTATTGATAGTATACAGAATAAAGAATTAATAAGAAAAATACGGAGAGCTAATTTTACAGCTGAATTGAATGCAATTATCCTATTCGATAAAAGTCCAATTAACGAAAAGATTAATTATTTAAAAGAAAATGTTAAAGATGAAGTAATTGATTCTGTATTTGATGATAAAAGCGAAATAGAACGTCGAATAGAAAAGGCTATAATTAGAATTGAAAGTGAAAATACGGAGAGTAAATAACTAGTTTTAATTGGCGTATTAATTGGAGGACTACATATTGAGAAAAAAACAGTTAGCAGTGATTCGAGAGATGTCAGAATTGTTGAAGAAGGCACATGAAAGTATACGCAAAGTAATAGCAGAAAAAAATATTAATGAAAATAATTTAAACGCTGTCTTTAATTTGTTGAGTCAGTGTCAAAGTGCTGCAATAAATATGGGAAATCGAATAGAAGAATCTGAAGGTGAGGGGTTCATTACAGTAAAATATCTAGAAGATTATTGTGAACTAGTATACTCAATCAATGAAGAATTACAAGAAAATGCTGGAACTGACAATCCAGATAAAGTTTGTAAGAAACTTACTAAGATGCTTCAAAAAATAGATAACAGCATTGCGCATGATATACCGCTTAAGAGAGAAGCGGTTTTTTTGCCATACAAAGCTAGTATGTGGGATTCACTTGAGAGCGTATGGGAGGCAGCTGATGCCGACCCAGATTGTGATGCATATGTAATTCCAATACCTTATTTCGACAAAAATCCAGATGGAAGTGTAAGAGAAGAACATTATGAAGGTGATTTATTTCCAGAGAATGTACCTGTAACACACTATTCGGAGTTTGATTTCGGAAAGCATCACCCAGATATGATTTTTATTCATAATCCATATGATTATGGCAATTTGGTTACTACAATTCATCCATTTTTCTATGCGGAAAATATGAAGAAAGTTACAGATTGCTTAGTTTATATACCTTATTTTGCGACAAGTGGCGCTATGGGAGCAGAAAAAGCTTGGTGTCCAGTATATGAATATGCAGATTATATTGTGATACAGTCAGAAAGCTATAGGCAGTACTATAGTAAGGATATTCCTGATGAGAAATTTCTTGCATTTGGTTCTCCTAAGTTTGATAAAGTTATAAGAAAATGCCAGAACCCGCCTATACCAGCCAAAGAATGGAACGATAGAGCTAAAGGGAAAAAAGTGCTTTTTTATAATACTAGTTTGAGTTGCATGCTTCAAAGCACACCTAGATATTTGAAAAAAATGAAGTATGTATTTGATACATTTAGAAATCATAAGGAATATTGTTTACTATGGAGGCCACATCCTCTGTTCGAATCAACATTAAAAGCAATGAGACCTGAATGCTTAGAAGTATATAGAGCTTTACGGGCAGAGTTTATGAAAGAGGATGGATGGATATTAGATGAAACACCGTGTGTAGAAGATACGATAGCGTTCTGCGATGGTTATGTAGGAGATATATCGTCTAGTATAGTTGCATTATTTGGAGTGTCAGGTAAACCAATATTTCTTTTAGCAGATGATATTGTATACAATGATAATAAAAAGGTGGGGAGTGCTTTAAAAAGAGGAAATAATCATTTAGATAAATATAGTACAAATAAATATATAATCACAGATGATAATCTTTTATATTGGTCGCCTAATGAAAATTATACGTATGAAAGATTTGTTGATTTTTCTAATAGTGCCGCGGGCGAATCATATATGGAAGTATATGATTATGACAATACGTTGATCCTTGCTCCGAAATTGGCTCAAAATGTCTGTTTCATAGACAAAAATAGTAGAAAAGTTGAATATATTCAACTTCAAGAAAATAAATTTGGGTGGCAATTTCAGAGTTCATATATTTTAGAAGACAAATTAATACTTATTCCGCATGATTATTTTTCTATTGTATTAATTAAGCTGGATACTCGCGAAGTGAGTTATATAAATGGAGTGTCTGATTTTATTAAATATAATGACAATGGAGTAGTAAAATACGGCGCATCATGGGCGGTTAATGATAGTATTTTTGTTATGTCACCTGATGCTAATCAGTATATAAGGATAAATGTTAATAGTTTAGAATATACTATTATTAACATAAATCTTGGGATAGAAGTTGGAGATATTTGTAGTTTTAAGGAAAATAATAGTATTTGGATACTCCATAAAAAGGGGCCTTATGTAACTTGGTTGAACATTGAAAGTAATGAACATAAAACATACGATTTATCAATAGATGGATTGATAGCAAAGGACTGGAATAATGGACAACAAATAGAAGGAGATTATTTTGAAAACTGTTATTTAGATAGTGGTTATTTAATTGTTGCACCGTTTCGTGCTAATAAAATAATTAAATTAGATTTATCTAATGGAGAAGTTGAAGAATATTATTTAGGTGTAGAGAAAACTAGTGATTATGTGGGGAGGATTGGATACTTTATTGGATCGACGAATGTGTTTTACAGTTATATCAATCAAGAATGTTACATAGTAAGTAGTGATGAGGCTAAAGAATGTAATTTAACTTTTAACAAAGAAGATATATTAGAAGATGCATTGAATTTTAAAAAATACTTCTCAATGTCAAAATATGCAAATATCGAAAGTTATAATAACAAATTAGATGATTATTTAAGGAATTTTGACAAATATAAATTTGACATAAAAGAACAGTTGGCTGCTTATCGAGAAGTTAATGCTGCAATGGAAGGAAATTGCGGGATTCAAGTGTATAACAAATTGGTAAATGAATAATTGGGGTGGATGGTGTATACATATAAATGGAAATATGAAGAGAAAGACTTATTTATAGATAAAAAACAAAGGATTTATCCGATACTAGATTTGATACTATATCGTGTATGCTCCACTGATTATAACGATTTATATAGTTATGATGGTATGGTTATGCCTAGAAGTAATTATAAGCGAAATATCAGGAAAAAGTATCGAGGCGTAATAAAATATTATTATAATTATTTGATTAATCATAAAAAGATATTAAAGAGAGATGAAAATAAAAATAATATTTTATTTTCAGACTCAATTATTTTATCAAAAAGATTGACCTGTCTTTTAGAGGAACTTTCTCTCAAGTGTAATATCATAAGTTGGTATAGATTTGAAGACGAAAGAAGTTTGCATGGCGATGAAGAAATATTTAAGTTAAGGCAGAAAAAAAAGGACCAAGGAAAACTTTATGTTGGAAGTTCAGTACAAGGGGACAAAATAAAAACTATTGTAAAGGATATTTATAATGCTTACACAGAAATAATTGTAAATAATTCTAAAATAGAAAAGAACAAATTGGAAGTATTATATAAAAAACTAAATATAGCCGTAGATAAACGTATTAAATTTTTGAAAAAATGCCTGCTAAAAGAAGGGGTAGAGATGTTTGTTACATATAATCAATGTCGTATAGCAGATTTGTTAATAATTATGGCTTGTAACGAATTGAATATATGGACTAAAGAAATAATACATTTTCTGTATTTTTCGAGAGCATATGAGCATGGTTATGGAACCTGGAATGTAAGAGAGTATTCATATAGAAATTTAGCTATGTATGTAGATGAGTCATGTCAATGGTGCGAAGCTGCAGCTAAAGCCATTATTCCAGTAAATAAGTTGGGAAATAATTGTGTGGTATCGATTTGCGGGTGTCCAGAGATAACAAAAAAGAAATTATTGTGTGATTATAATAGCGTGATAAAGAAAAATGAAATTTTATTTTTGGTTCCAGAGGATTATGAATTAGAATACGAAATGTCATTAGAAAATATTAATATGTCATTTGATGAATACAGACAATACATTTATGGTGAAATCAAAAAATGTGCTAAAAATAATAATGTTGGAATAGTAGTACGATGTCATCCGGGAACAGATGAAAAAAGAATAAAAGAGTTAGAGGATAATAATTTTATAATTAGCGATTGTAATAGTAATATAAATAATATTATTGCTGAATATAAATACTGTATAGGGGGATATACATCTGCTTTATATTTAGCAAAAATATATGGAGCTTCATGTTATAAGTTTATTCATAATATGGATGAGGAAGGTTATGCTGAGCTTGGGGTGAAATCCATAAGAATTGATGAAATAGAAAACTTGAAACTACAGTACGAAGAAGCAAGAATTAATGATTTGTGGTGCAGTGAAAAATGTATAGATGTTAATAAAGTTATAGAAATTCCGAATAAGTAAAGAAGGATGGGAAAAATGGGGGAATTAGCTATTAATGGCGGTGAGCCAGTACGAAAAGAAAAAATATACTATGGATGTCAGTGGATTGATGCCCAGGATGTCGAGGCAGTAGTTCATACATTGGTAGGGGATTTAATTACATGTGGACCAAAGGTTAAGGAATTAGATAGGTTGCTTGAAAAAATGTGTGAAACAAAACATGCCGTGGCGGTATCCAATGGTACAGCTGCTCTTCACTGTGCATGTATTGCTGCAGGGATAGGTCCAGGAGATGAGGTGATTACTACACCACTTACTTTTGCAGCTTCGGCGAACTGTGCATTATATTGCGGGGCCAAACCAGTTTTTGCTGATGTTGAACCAGATACATATAATATTGATCCTAAAAGTATAGAGAGATTAATAACGGATAGAACAAAGGCTATTGTGGCAGTGGACTATACTGGTCAGGCAGTTAGAATTAGAGAAATAAGAGAAATATGTGATAAATATAATCTTATTCTCATTGAGGATGCCGCTCATTCAATTGGTACGAAATATGATGGTAAACCAATTGGAGGATTGGCAGATATTACGACATTTTCTTTTCATCCAGTAAAAACAGTAACAGCAGGTGAAGGTGGTGCAATTCTTACAAATGACGATGAGTTATATCACAAGATAATGCTTGCCTGCAATCATGGAATAGAGCGTGACGAGGAATTTATGGAAGAAGCTCCACATGAGGGTATGTGGTATTACGAGCAGGTTAGTCTCGGATATAATTATCGCATTACCGATTTCCAAGCTGCGCTTTTAATTAGCCAATTAGGAAAGCTTGAGAAGTTTAAGAAACGAAGAGCAGAAATAGTTGAAGCATATAATGAGGCGTTTGCAAACATTCCAGAGATAATTGTTCAAAAGGAAATTCCAGAGTCGGATACATGTAGACATTTATATATTATTCAGTTGGATTTGGATAAGCTAAATTGTACTAGACGAGAGTTCTTTGATGCAATGTCAGCTGAGGGGATACAACCACAGATTCATTATGTTCCAGTATATTGGTTCCCATATTATAAGAGACTGGGCTACACGAAGGGATTATGTCCGAACGCTGAACAAATATATGCAGGAATGATGAGTATTCCACTATATCCAAAGATGACGGATGAGGATGTACAAGATACCATTGCAGCAGTGACTAAGATAGTGGAGGCCTATAGGAAATAATGGAATTATGTCTTGGAACAGTCCAATTTGGAATGGACTATGGGGTTTTTGAGCAAAAAAGAAAAGAAAAAGAATATTGTATTTCGTGCATGGATTATGCAACTCAAAATGGAATAGCAGCTATTGATACAGCCACTGCTTATGGTGAGGCAGAGGAAATAGTTGGCGATTTTTTGCAAAGAAAAACTATTCAAAGAGAAAAGTTATTTTTGAGTACAAAGCTATTACCTAATTGTTTGGATGAAGTAAATGTAGGCGATTATAAAAAGGTAATAACAGATAAAATAAAGGAGTCACTACGAGTATTAGGGACTGATTATGTAGATGCTTATTTTTTACATAGCTCTCGTTATGCCATGCGTGAAGATATATTAGAGGCACTACAATCTGTAAGAAAACAAGGACTTGCAAAAGATGTGGGTGTCTCTATTTATTATGAAGAAGAAGCAAGAGCATGTATGGACAATCCCTTTGTTCAATATGTTCAAGCACCATATAGTGTATTTGATCATAGAATGAAGGAAGTAGGATTGTTTGATAATAGAAGCTGTAAGGTTGATACGAGAACAACTTTTATAAAAGGTTTGATTAGATTAAAACGAGAAGAGGTACCGAAGTATTTAGAAAAGGCGATTCCTATTTTAAATAAACTCGATGATATATGTTCTGAAACGGGGTATACAAGAATAGAATTAGCAATCGGTTATGTTAAAAGAGAACAAGGGATTAACCATTTAGTATTTGGCATACGGGATATGGAACAGCTAAAGGAGGATATTATGGCATTTAGAAAAGAAATCCCTGATGAAATATTTGTTAAAATGGATGATATTTTTAGTGATATTGAGACAGATATAGTTGTTCCTAGCTTATGGAAGAGGTAGTAAATTGAAATATTTAGTATTGATACAGGCTAGGGTTGGCTCAAGTAGACTGCCTAATAAGGTTTTAAAAGATATTTGTGGGAAACCAGATCTACAATGGGTTGTTGAAAGGGTTAAACGTAGTAAAAAGATAGATGAAGTAATGGTAATTACTTCAATTGAAAAAGAGAATTTACCGCTCATACAGTTATGTACTCAGCTTGGTATAAGAGTGTTTGTAGGTTCGGAAGATGATGTGTTAGATAGGTATTATCAAGCAGCAAAACTTATTAAACCAGAGTATGTTATCAGGGTTACAGCAGATTGTCCTTTGTTTGATTGGAACTATTTAGATATGGCAATAGAACAATTAGACGAAGATACCGATTACATGGGACAATTCGAAGATACTTTTCCGGATGGATTAGATATAGAAATATTTAAATATGAATCATTAGTTAAATCTTGGAAAGAAGCGGAGCTTGCTTCTGAACGAGAGCATGTCACACAATATATAAGGAAACATCCGGAGATATTTAAATTGAAAAATTTAGAATGTCCTATAAAAAATATTGGTAATAAACGATGGACATTGGATGAAGACGAGGATTATCAATTTATAAATAACGTATATACGTATTTTATAAAAGAGAAACATACTGAAGAATTTAGCACAAAGGATATTTTGGAATATTTATTAGATAATCCGGAAATAGAAAAGATAAATAGTAAATTTGCAAGGAATGAAGGTTTAACAAAATCTTTAGATAAAGATTATAAAGTAGAATTGGGAGATTAAAGATGGGAAGGGGACAGGAATTATATAATAGGGCAAAAGAAATAATCCCAGGGGGAACACAGCTACTTAGTAAAAGACCAGAAATGTGGCTTCCAGAAAAATGGCCTGCATATTATAGCAAAGCAAAAGGCTGTGAGGTATGGGATTTAGATGGGAATCATTATTATGATTTCAGCATAATGGGGGTAGGCGCAAATGTATTAGGATATGCATTTGACGAAGTGGATAATGCGGCAAAAGACGCAATTAATTGTGGGGGAATGTGTACTTTAAATGCTCCCGAAGAGGTAGAATTAGCGGAGAAGCTACTGAAATTACACCCGTGGGCAGGAATGGTAAGATATGCTAAAGCTGGTGGTGAAGCTATGTCTATGGCTGCAAGAATTGCTAGAGCCCAAACTGGAAAGGATATAGTTTTGGTATGTGGATATCATGGATGGCATGATTGGTACTTAGCAGCGAATTTAGTTAAAGGTGATCCACTTGCAGATGTACATTTAAAAGGGCTTGAACCAGCTGGTGTTCCTAGGGGGCTAGCGGGTTCAAATCTTATTTTTCATTATGACAATTTAGATGAATTTGAATCTCTTATTAATGCTAATAAGGGTGAAATTGCAGCAGTTATAATGGAGCCTATTAGAAATGAATATCCATCGAAGGGATATTTGGAGCGAATAAGAGAAATAACAAAAAGAGAAGGTATTGTTCTAGTTTTTGACGAAATAACAGCGGGATTTAGATTGTGTCCTGGAGGAAGTCATTTGATATTAGGCGTTGAGCCCGATATAGCAGTTTTTGCAAAAGCAATGACTAATGGATATCCAGTAGCGGCAGTGGTCGGAAGAAAAAATGTTATGCAAGCTGCGCAAGATACTTTTATTAGTTCGACATTCTGGACAGAGAGAATTGCCTTAGCTGCTGCCGTAAAATCAATTGAATGTTATCAGAAATATGAAGTACACAAATATCAAAAACATGTTGGCGAAATGATTTCAGAAGGATGGAAGCAGGTGGCAGAAAAAGCCAGTGTAGATATTACGGTGAGTGGAATTTTACCGCTGATTCATTTCTCGTTCAACTATGATAATCAGCTAGCATATAAGACATATTTTACACAGGAGATGCTGAAGGAAGGCTACCTAGCTGGTCCAAGTGTTTATGCTTCGTATGCCCATAAAGATTCAATGATTGTAGACTACATTGCAGCATGTGAACGGGTATTTGAGAAAGTAGGAAAGATAATTTTAAAAGGCGAAGAAATTACAAATTACCTAGACGGTCCTATATGTCATGCAGGATTTGAGCGATTGAATTAGGGGTGAGAGTTGAAATGATAATACAAAATAAATTAATTACAAAAAAGGGGTTTATCATTCGTTCTATTTCACTCGATGATTGCAATGAAAAATATGTCAATTGGTTGAATGATAAAGAGGTTAATCAATATCTTGAAACCCGCTGGTGTGAACAAAATATTGAAAGCATAAAAGACTTTGTGAGAAAACAAATTGCGAGTGAAGATAGTTATCTATTTGCTATTTGTAAACAAGATGGAACGCATATTGGGAACATTAAAATAGGACCGATTAATAATCGATATAAACATGCTGATATTTCATATTTTATTGGTGATAAGAATATGTGGAATAAAGGTGTGGCCACGGATGTAATAGAACGAATATGTAAGTTCGGGTTTGAAGAGTTAGATTTACATAAAATTGCAGCTGGAGCATATAAAGAAGCGGTAGGATCAATAAAAGCCCTTGAAAATAATAGATTTCTCAGAGAAGCTATTTTTAAAGACGAAGTGAGGATAGATGACAAATTTACAGATGTTTATAGATTTGCATTATTAAACGGAAATTATTAAATAAATGGGGGTATAGAAATGGAGATAAAGAAATGTAGTAAATGCGGAATGATACTTGGTACAAGACCAAATACGATTGATGATGGGAGTGGAGTTTGCTTTGCATGTCAAAACGCAGAAAAGAAAAAGACAATAAACTTTAAAGAAAGACAAAAATGGCTTACAGAATACATAAAAGAGAATAAGACGCATCCAGTGTATGACTGTTTGGTCGGAGTATCTGGAGGAAAAGACAGTCATATGATTGTAAAAAGGCTTGTAGAAGAGCATGGATGCAAGAATATACTTCTTGTAAATATGACAGATGAATTTACAAAAACTCAAGCTGGGTTACATAATATTAATAATTTAGCTGACCGATACAACTGCGACTTAATTACCTATAGATTTAATCCAAAAACTTTTAAAGAAAAGGCAAGAGAGGGACTAGAACAAGATTTATTTCCGCTAAAGTGGTTTGAAGATAGATTATATAAAACACCTTTTGAAATAGCAAAAAAATTTGGTATAAAGCTTGTTTTTTATGGTGAAAATTCTGAATTTGAATACGGGTCTGCCAAGACACTTGAAATTTTTCATCCTCTTTCTGATGATGATACAAAATTAATATATTTAGGAGCAATTTGGCCTTATTCAATAAGTGATTCATTAGAGTGTGCCAGAGAAGCAGGATTTGTGGATTTGGATTATTATAATGAATGGCAGAGACAGGGACAATTGGAGAATTTTTCACAGATAGATAGCATAGGATATATAGTTGCTGTATGGTGCAAATTCCCGAAGTTTGGTTTTCAGAGAGTAACGGACATTGCTTGTAGATTTGTTAGAGATGGAATATTGACCAAGGAGCAAGCTGAGTTATATATAGCAGAACAAGATTGGATATTAGATCCGGCTGCTAAACGAGATTTATGTAGGACGATAGATATAACAGAAGAATTTTTTGACCAGTGTGTCGATAAGCATGCTAATAGAGACTTATTAGAGAAAGATATTAATGGAAATTGGCGCCGTAAAGATTATTTCCCAAAAACATTTTAGGGAGAAATAATAAATAAGGAAAAATGTTTAAGTTGAAAAAAAGTATAGTAAATAATGGTGTTTATATTATCGCAGAAATGAGTGCCAATCACGGAGGCTCTTTAGAAAATGCACTTGAGATAGTCAGGCAAGTAGCTAAGACGGGAGCGGACTGTCTTAAAATTCAAACATATACAGCAGATTCTATGACAATCGATTGTGATAATGATTACTTCAGAATAAAAGGTGGATTGTGGGATGGATATAAGTTATATGACTTATATACAGAAGCAAGTACACCCTATGAATGGCAGGCAAAGATAAAAGAAGAGTGTGAAAAGAATGGATTAGATTTTTTGTCTACACCATTTGATAAGGATGCGGTAGATTTTCTAGAATCAATTGGGATAGAAGCTTATAAGATAGCTAGTTTTGAATTGGTTGACATTCCATTAATAGAATATGTTGCATCTAAGGGGAAACCTATGATTATTTCAACAGGCATGGGTTCATTGGAGGAGATTCAAGATGCAATAGACGCATGCCACCGGATGGGAAACGAACAAATCGTATTATTGAAATGCTGTAGCGAGTATCCAGCACCATGGGCGGATATGCATTTAGGAAATATTCCAGATATGGCAAAGCGATTTGGTGTTCCGATTGGATTATCAGATCATAGTGAAGGTAGCTTGGGGGCTGTGGTAGGAGTAACTCTGGGTGCATGTGTAATTGAAAAGCACGTAATGCTTGAAGGAGTTGAAAGCGCTGATAGTAGATTTAGTATGACTATGGATGAGTTCGCTAAGATGGTTAGAGATGTTAAAAATGCTAAACTTATAGCTAGTGGTCCTGATTACAATTTAACGGAGGGGGAAAAGAATTCTACAGTATTTAGACGGAGCGTTTTTGCAATAAAAGATATCAAGTGTGGAGAGGAATTTTCCATTTCTAATACAGCGGTGATTAGACCTAGCGATGGTATAAAACCTAAGTATTATGAGCAATTAATTGGTAAGAAAGCTAATAGAAATATAGAAGCTGGGACACCTATTCTTATGGAGGATTTATAAGATTGCAAAAAGGAAAGAGTGATTTCTACTTACGGCGTGCGAATATTGATGATATGATGCTGTTTTTTGATTGGGTAAATGAGAAGACGGTTAGACAGAATTCTTTTTCTACTAATATAATAAACATAGACAATCATAAAGCATGGTTTGAAAAATCGCTTAAAAACAAGGATAGATATATTTATGTACTAATGAAAGATGATTTGCCTCTGGGTCAGATAAGATTTGATGTGAGTAATGAAGAGGCGGAAATTGATTATAGTATTGATAGGTCCTATAGAAATAAAGGGCTAGGTAATTTAATCATTTCATTAGGAATAGAGCAAATTTCAAAAGATTGTAATCGTGTAAAAAAAATAGTAGCAAGAGTAAAAGAAACAAATGTATATTCGCAAAAATGTTTTTTAAAAAATGGATTTGAGGAATATGGAAAGATATCTGATAGCGACTACGAAATCGTGGAATATAGAAAAAGCTAAAAAGTTAAAAGAACAAAGTGAGGATAGAATATTCATAATCAATGATAAGGAACAATTGAATTTAGAATATTTAAATAAAATACAACCCAAATACATTTTTTTTCCGCACTGGTCCTGGATAATTCCTAAAGATGTTTACGAAAACTATGAGTGCATAGTTTTTCATATGACAGATTTACCATTTGGTAGAGGTGGAAGTCCTCTTCAAAACTTATTAGTTCGAGGTATTTACAAGACTAAAGTTTCTGCGTTGAGAGTTTGCAAAGGGATTGATGAAGGAGATATATATTTAAAAAAGCCAATTGATATTTCAGAAGGAAGTGCAGAGGAAATATTTACTCGAATATCTAGCGTTATTTTTGATGAAATGATTCCTGAAATTGTTTCCAAAGAAATAAAACCCGTTCCACAGGAAGGCGACGTAGTTACTTTTTCTAGACGCAAACCAGAACAAAGCTTGATACCTGATGGATTAAATCAAAGACAATTATACGATTATATTAGGATGTTGGACGGAGAAGGATATCCCAAAGCATTTACTATGGTTGGTAATGGTCGAATGGAATATAGTAATGCAAGAATAATAAATGATAAATTAGTTGCTTATGTTGAGTATATAGAGGATTAATTATGAAAAAGATTTTGGTTTTTGCTGCCCATCCTGATGATGAATTATTGGGATTAGGTGGTACTATTAGACGGCTCGTTAACGAAGGTGTTGAGGCTAGAGCAGTAATTATGGCCGAGGGTATTACTTCTAGAGCTTCAACTAGAGAAGAAGCAGATAAGGACGAATTAGAAAAACTGAAGGAAGATGCTAAACAAGCTTCTGAGATAATAGGGTACAGTGGTATAGATTTCTGCGGATTACCAGATAATAGAATGGACGGATTGGATTTGTTATCTGTAATAAAATTAGTCTTTAATTATGTTGAAAAATATAAACCGGACACAATATTCACTCATCACCATGGAGATTTGAATATTGATCATCGAATAACATGTGAGGCTGTCTTAACGGCGTGTAGGCCAGTTGGAAACTATGGCGTTAAAAGGATATATGCATTTGAGACTCCTAGCAGTACAGAATGGAATTACAATTATACGGAATCTTTTAATCCGAATGTATATTTTGATATTTCTGATACTTTAGAAGCCAAAATAAAAGGTATGGGTTGTTATAAAAGTGAAAGTGCAAAATATCCTCATCCTAGAAGTCCAGAATCTTTAAGCGCATTGGCCCAACATAGAGGAAGTAATGTAGGCATGAAGTATGCCGAAGCTTTTATGTTATTGAGAGAGGTATTATAAATATTAAGATTCTTTACACATGACCCAACTGATGCTATACTCATCCATGCAATTCAAATAAGCATTAAGGCATCGCGACCAATTCGGTCAAAATACCCACCAGTTTTGATGACAGAGTGCAATTTAGGGATGAGTTATGAGCTATATTATACAGTCAGCAGTAGTTCTTTAGACTTTTTTTATTAGAGTATCTATATTTATCTTTCCTTTTTGTTTATTTGAAAAGCAAGAAGGAGGGATGAGTTTGAGAAAAGCGGATAGTACATAGGTTTTCTCCTTGATGAATAAGATTTCAGATTTTATAATTAAGGAGAGAAGACATTGTATCAAAAGAAATATGAAGAATTAAAATTTACAGATGATTTTATGTTCTGCAAGATACTAATGGGGAACAAAGATATCTGTAAAGAGATTATTGAATTGCTCCTGGGAGTTAAAGTTAAGAATATAGTATACCTAGAGGAGCAAAAGCCAATTGAAATAACATCTGATGGTAAAGGAATTAGGCTAGATGTATACCTGGAGGATGGAAATACAGTATATGATTTGGAAATGCAGACCACGATAAGTAAGGACATTGCTAAGCGTTCTAGATATTACCAAGGAATGATTGATTTGAATTTAATCAGCAGAGGTGCTGCTTATTCTGAACTGAAAGAATCATACATTGTATTTATATGCTTAGAAGATTTATTCAAAAAGAATAGGAGCCTTTACATTTTTAGAAATATATGTGTGGAGGATAGAGAGCTAATTCTGGGGGATGGAGCAACAAGAGTTTTTGTTAATGCTAGTGGTAGTAGAGATGGACTTACAGCTGCTCAGACGGCTTTCTTAGATTATGTAGCAGGCAAAGAACCAACTGATGATTTAACTACTAAGCTCAGTGAGGAGGTTCAACGAGCTCGCGACAAAGAAGAATGGAGGAATGAATATATGACATTACTTCAAAGAGATAGAGAAAAATATGAGGAAGGCAAGGTAGAAGGAAGGGCTGAGGGAAAAGCTGAAGGAAAGGCTGAAGCTTTAATAGCGCTAGTAACCGATGGACTTCTTGATATTGATATAGCAGCTAAGAGACTTAATAAATCTCCAGAGGAATTATTAGAAATAATTAACAATAATAGAAAGTAAAAGAATTATAGCTTCTCATGTATGCAAGCATGCATGAGGGGCATTTTCTATATGAGGAAGTTATGATTATTTTTAGAGCAGATGGAAATAATAAAATAGGCGCAGGGCATGTGATGCGGTGCTTGAATATGGCAGAGCAATATATCGATGAAGGAATTGAGGTATTGTTTTTGACGGCAGATGATAGTTTTAGCCAACGTATAGTCGAAGCAGGCTGCAATCATATAATACTTAATTCTGACTACAATAATATGATAGAAGAAATAGAGCAAATTGAAAGTATAGTGGATGAATATAATCCTACCATGTTTATTTTAGATTCATATCATGCGACAGAGGAATATATGCGCCGAGTAAAACGCGCATGCAACAATAAAGGGTGTAAGCTCACATATATAGATGATGTTTTGGCTTTTGCTTATCCTTGCGACATATTGATAAACTACAATATATATGGGCCAGATTGTAAATCAGAATACAAAAAAATATATTCAGGTGCTAATGTAGTACTTCCAGAATTAAAACTTGGATTAGAGTATTTGCCATTAAGAAAAGAATATAGAAATATACCGCCAAGAAAGGAAAAAGGAGAAATCAAAGATGTCTTTATTTCTACTGGAGGAGCTGATACAGAGCATATAGGTCTTGCTTTATTGAAATATATAAAAAGAAATTCCGTCTTAGATAAATATAATTTTCATTTTGTTATTGGTGCAGTAAATACAGATAAAGAAAAGATAGAAAAAATTGCAAAAGATCAAAGCAATATTATCACATATTTTGATTTAATAAGCCTTAAGGATTTAATGCTTAAATGTGATGTCGCAATCAGTGCGGCTGGAAGTACTCTTTATGAATTATATGCCACACATACACCGACAGTTACGTATATCGTAGCGGACAATCAAATTCGAGGAGCTAGAGGATTTGAAAAAGCTGGATTAATGAAGTGTTGCGGCGACATACGAGAATTAGGGGCAACAGTATTGGCTGAGCGATTATTGACAGAAGTGTTATGTCAAAAACGATGATTTTGGGGCAAAATAGGTTATAGGATTGTAGGCTGATACACTGTATAATAAATACATAATTGACTTAGCCGTACGGCTCATTATATAATCAAAACAGAATTATAAAGCCGTACGGCTAATTTTATGCAAAAATGTCAATGATAACGCCGTACGGCGAAGAGGTGTTTATGAGGGTAACAGATTCAAGTTCATTTGGAGCACAGGTTAAAAATAAAAGAAAAAAGTTGGGATACACACAGAAGTACATTTCAGAATTCACAGGCATAAGTGTAAGTTTTTTATCAGATTTAGAAAATGGAAAGAAAACTATCGAGCTAGATAAGGCTTTAAGAGTTGCAAATCTATTAGGACTTGATGTTGAACTTAATGAAAGGGGCTAATAGATGCGAGAGTTAAGTGTGTATATAGAACTAAATGGAATACAGACTTTGGTAGGTACGATTTCTGGCGAGCAATATAATGATGCTAGATTTAGATATGTAAGGGAATATATTGAAGCTAGGGAAGCAGCTCCTATTTCTGTTTCATTACCATTTCAAGACGATTATTTCTCTACTGAGCAGACAAGAAATTTTTTTGAGAGTTTGCTACCGGAAGGTTTTTCTAGAAAAGCTGTGGCGGATTGGATGAAGGCTGATGAAAATGACTACATTGCTATCTTGGCTCAGTTGGGAAGAGAATGCCTTGGAGCGATAAAAATAGTTGAAGGAAATGATGATAGAGAATCAGGGTATGAGTTGTTGTCCGCAGAAAGGGTTAAAGCTCTCGCTGCAGAAGGGGCTACTAAATCTACAGAAATATTATTAGAGACCCATCTTTCTTTAACAGGAGCTTCAGGAAAAGTAGGATTATATTACAATAGTGATAATAATACATGGTATTTACCAAAAGGTGATGCTCCTAGTACGCATATAGTGAAGCAGAGTCATGTAAGGCATAAGCAAATTGTATTGAATGAGCAGTTGTGTATACAAACTGCTAAACGTATAGGAATTGCAGTGCCAGAGAGTTTTATTGTTTCTAATGGTTCACAATCAGATCAGGATGTTTTGTACGCTACCCCTAGATATGATAGACCTCTTTCTGAGAATAAAATAATAGATGGGTTGAAATGTCCATATAGATTACATCAGGAGGATTTTGCTCAAGCGTTAGGCATTTTTGCATCGGACAAATACGAGAAGGTTCCGTCGGGATATATGTCGAGGATGTTTGACCTGTTAAGACATAATTCGGTAAATCCTATCGAAGACCAGATTGCCTTATTAAGGATTATTATTTTTAATTACTTGATAGGAAATACTGATTGTCATGTGAAGAATTTTTCTTTGTTGTATAGTGAAGATTTAAAATCGAAAAGATTAGCACCGGCTTATGATTTGGTTGCAACTAGAGTATATAGAACTACATCAAATATGTCATTTTATATAGGTGGAGAACTAGATATTTCGAAAATTAATAGAAATAACTTCGCCATTTCTGCTTTTGAAATCGGATTATCACAAAAGATGGTATTAGACAATTTTGATTATGTTGCAAATAAACTTGAGGGAGCAATGACAGAAGCAGCAGAGGAATTGGCGAATAAAGGATTTGATAATTCAATATCGTTAAAAAACGAAATATTGAAAAATGGAGGTTATGCCTTTTTGCACATGTAAATTATAAATAGAAATATTTTGTGAAAAACCAGTGCCTCTCCTTGAAAAGGAGAGGTTTTTATTATAAAATTTTCTCCGAAAGACGAAATCGTTAAAGTGTTCACAAAATCAATGTTTTTATAAAGGAGTAACAAAATGATAGAATGGAAAAATTTCGACAAGCTTAACTCATTCAAGAAGCTTCAGGGCCTCAAGAATCAGGTAGAGCTTAAGACAGCTATGGCAGGAGAAAATGGTGCTAAGCGTGTTGCTGAGTACTCAGTTCCTATGTCAAATGGTATGGTTTACAATTTCGCTTCAAAGCAGGTAGATGACACAGTTCTTGATGCACTTGCAGAGCTTGCAGAAGAGACACAGCTTACAGAGAAGTTTGCAGCACTTTTCAATGGTGAGGTTATCAATACAGGTGAGAAGAGACTAGTTCTTCACCAGCTTACACGTGGTCAGCTTGGTTCAGATGTTGTTGCTGATGGGGTTAACAAGAGAGAGTTTTACGTAGAGCAGCAGAACAGAATCGCTGAGTTTGCTAAGAAAGTTCACGCTGGTGAGATTGCAAACGAAAAGGGCGAGAAGTTCACAACAGTAGTTCAGATTGGTATCGGTGGCTCTGACCTTGGTCCTCGTGCTATGTATCTTGCACTTGAGAACTGGGCAAAGGTTACAGGCACATTCAAGATGGAAGCTCGTTTCATCTCTAATGTTGACCCTGATGATGCTGCTTCAGTACTTGCTGGTGTTGATGTTGCACATTCTATCTTTATTCTCGTTTCTAAGTCAGGTACAACACTTGAGACTCTTACAAACGAGTCATTTGTTAAGGACGCTCTTAAGAATGCAGGTCTTGATGCTTCAAAGCACATGATCGCTGTTACTTCAGATGCATCTCCACTTGCTAAGTCTTCAGATTACCTTGATGCATTCTTCATGGATGATTACATCGGTGGCCGTTACTCATCTACATCTTCAGTAGGTGGTGCAGTGCTTTCACTTGCATTTGGTCCAGATGTATTTGCTAGATTCTTAAATGGTGCAGCAGCTGAGGATGCTCTTGCTAAGAATGCAGATATCCGCAAGAACCCAGCTATGCTTGATGCACTTATTGGTGTTTATGAGAGAAATATCCTTGGCTACGAGTCAACAGCAGTTCTCCCATATTCACAGGCACTTAGCCGTTTCCCAGCTCATTTACAGCAGCTTGACATGGAGTCAAACGGCAAGAGCGTTAACAGATTTGGCGAGGCAGTTGATTATGTTACTGGCCCAGTTATCTTTGGTGAGCCAGGTACAAATGGTCAGCACAGCTTCTATCAGTTATTACACCAGGGAACAAACATCATCCCTCTTCAGTTCGTAGGCTTCAAGAAGAGCCAGATGGCTACAGACGTAGTTATCGAGGACAGCACATCACAGCAGAAGCTCAAGGCTAACGTAGCAGCTCAGATTATGGCATTTGCTTGTGGTAAGGATGATGACAATAGAAATAAATATTTCGATGGTAATCGCCCATCATCAATCATCGTTGGCGAGCAGCTTACACCAGAGACACTTGGTGCACTTCTTGCTCACTTCGAGAACAAGGTTATGTTCCAGGGATTTGTATGGAATCTTAACTCATTCGATCAGGAAGGTGTTCAGCTTGGTAAGGTACTTGCTAAGAAGGTTCTTTCAGGCGATACATCAGATGCTCTTGCAGCATACGCTAAGCTTCTTGATATCTAATAAAATAGTTTACAAAAATGGCCTCTGCTTATTGCGGAGGCCCATTTTTTCGTTTACGATAAAGGAAGTTATAATTATAAGGAAGTATTACTATGGGAAACAAATACAACGATAGTGAGATGGAGTCCGTTAAAAAATCCTGGGCAGGAGAACGGGCCAAGCTAGCCCAGATGACGGGAAAGGAAAAAGCGGATTACATTTTTACCTATTATAAGATTCACATTTTATTAATCTTAGGCATTCTGATTGCTGTAGGTTGGTTCATCCATCACGCTATGACTTACGTGGACTATGAGTTCTTCGGCATGGTTATAAATGGTGAGTCGGTAAATCAAGACCGAGAGCAGGAGATTACGGAGTATCTTGGCATGACAGGCCATGAGGCAGCTGATTTGTCTGCAGGTCTGACTACAGATGAAGACGTGGCGGGAGGCTATGGTACTAGACTTAGCGTTCTTGTTATGGCGGGGCAGCTTGACTTTGCATTTACTGATGAGGAAGGTGTGAAGTACCTGACTAACTATGGAATCATCACTGATGACAATCAGCCAATCGATATTTCTGATAGCCCTATACATGAGTATTTTGGTCTAGATGACAATATTAAATATTTGGTTTGGGCCGGTCTTTCAGGCAATAGGCAGTATCTAGACTCAATGATGCAGATGATGGACGATATTGAAAGCGGTAAGATTAAATAAATTTAAGGAGAAATAATTTTGGGAAGATTTTTTAACAGCAGATTCTTTGAGGGAATCACAAAAGCCACAGATGTTTTACTCATTGGCTTCTATTTTATTATTTGTTCATTGCCAGTATTTACAATTGGCGCTAGCACTACAGCACTATACTATGCTATTCACAAGTGCACTTTTAAAGGAAAGGGCTACACAACAGACTTTTTCCGTTCATTCAAATCTAATTTCAAGCAGTCAACATTATCATGGCTGATATTCATCGTATTATTTATAGTTTTAGGCGGTGATATTTACATCACAAGAAATATGCTCCAGCCTGACAATCCACTTGCAGCATCATCCATGTTTTTTACTGTTTTACTTGCATTTATGGTGGTATGGTCAATCTACCACTTCGCTTATATTGCCCGCTTTGAAAATGGATTCAAGGCATCTTTTAAGGTGTCTGCAATAATTATGATTGCTAATCTTGGATGGACATTATTAATTATGGCAATTGTTATTGCGGCAATTGTACTTGTCTATCTTTTCTTATTCTTATATGTATTTATGCCAGGAATAATGGCATGTATACTTCATCCAATTCTTGAAAAAGTATTCCGCAAGTATATGACGCCAGAGGACTTGGCAGCCGAGGAAGAAGACCTCAGCGAAATTTAAAAGCTTGACATAAAAACGTGTTTGTGATACAAGTGTATTAGGACACGTAATACAGCACAGGGGAGGTATTAGATGATCCAATTAAATTATAGAGATTCTAAGCCTATATATGAGCAAATTAAAGATGGTTTACGACGTCTGGTGGTGTCCGGTGCAGTTCGCACCGATGAAAAGCTGCCTAGTGTGAGGGAACTGGCTACCAGTCTGTCTATCAATCCCAATACCATCCAAAAAGCTTATAGGGAACTAGAGCAGGAAGGTTACATTTACACAATTGCCGGCAAGGGAAGTTATGCTGCACAGCGAGCTGATGTTGCCACAGGGAGGAATGAAGAACTTATGAAAGAATTCGATGAAATTGTGAAAGAACTTCTGTATCTATGCGAGGATAAGAACATCCTCATCCAAAGAATTGAAGAACTTGCGAAGGGAGGTGGCCAGAGTGATTCAAGTAAATAATGTCACCAAGAAGTTTGGCGATTTTACAGCACTTGATGGATTGGACATGCATGTAGAGCGTGGAGCAATCTATGGTCTTGTTGGACCTAATGGTGCAGGCAAGTCGACAATCATCCGCCACCTTTGCGGAGTTTATAAACAGGACGCTGGCGATATTTTAATCGAGGGCCAGCCAGTATTTGAGAATGAATTGCTCAAGCAGAAAATGGCAATTATTCCAGACGACATTTTCTTCTTTTTACAGGCAAACACAAAGGATATGATGAAATTCTATAAGAATATGTATCCAAAGTTTGATGAGAAACTTTTCTTCAAAATTGCGGAGTGTTTTCCTGAAATTAATATGAAGAAAATGGTACGTAGTCTTTCAAAGGGAATGCAGAAACAGGTGGCTTTTATGTTGGCAATTGCCAGCCGCCCAGAGGTTATGATTTTGGATGAGCCAGTTGATGGTCTTGATCCAGTTATGCGTCGTCAGGTGTGGAGCCTCATCATGTCTGATGTGGCAGAGACAGGAGTTACAGTTCTTGTCAGCTCCCACAACCTACGTGAGCTTGAGGATGTCTGTGACCATGTAGGTATTATGAACCATGGTAAGCTTCTCATTGAGCGTTCACTTGACGAGCTGCAGACATCTATTACTAAGATTCAGATAGCTTTTGAAGGTGAGATGCCTGAAATGCCTGAAGAGATTCAGGTACTTAAAAAGATTTCAAATGGTAGAGTTCATACTCTTATTGTCAAGGGAGAGCCTAGAGCTGCAGAGCAGAGAATTGCAGCCCTCAATCCACTTTTGATGGATGTGCTCCCACTTACACTCGAAGAGATCTTTATTTATGAGTTGGGAGGTGAGGATTATGCAGTCAAAGACATCATTTTTTAACAAGGGACTGTATAAGAAAAATATTAGCAGAACCTGGATTGCAGGTTTGCTGTATTTTATTATACTTCTGTTACTCATGTCTGTTTCTTATATCATCAGCATTGCAGATTGGGACAACACCTATTTTTCAGATGTAGGCATTACAAAGGGAATGTGCCTGTTCATGCATATGTCTGATATGCCAACAGCGGGATTGGCAGTATGTATAGCGATAGTTCTTTCGGCTATCACTTTCTGGTATTTATTTTACAAGCGCGACACTTATATGATGCATGCTTTTCCAATTAGCAGGAAGAGTGCATATTTTACTGGAATAGCATCTATTCTTACAGTTGCCATTGTTCCAGTTATAGCTGTGTCTATAATAATGTCAATAATCGCACTTACAGTAGACACTATAGCAATGGGTGGCATTTGGTATTGGGCACTTATTGTGATTGTTTCCACAGTATTGTTCTTATCAATAGCAATGTTTGCGCTTATGGTTTCAGGCCAGCTTATCACAGGTATAGCATTCTATATTATTTTTGTATGGCTTTATTTTTTAATGGAGCTAGCATTTAGAATTACTTCAGCTATGCTTTTATTTGGTATGGGTGCTAGTTTGCAGAGTCAAAAGGTGAGAATTTTTAGTCCGCTTCAGTATATTCCTGGAAATTGCAAGGTGGATTATATAGCGTGTTACACTAATAATGGATACTTAAAATCATTGATAATGAAGTTGGAAGGTGCAGAGTACCTTGCTATTTATTTCGTGGCAGCATTAATTTTGCTTACCGTTTCATTTCTCCTTTATAAATATAAAAAGCTTGAAACTGTTCACGATTTTATTGCGGTACCTTTTATGAAGCCTGTATTTACCATTGGAATGGCATTTTTCATTTCAATGGTTGCAGGTGCCTTCGTTAGCGGTATGTACGATGCTACAGGCAACCATACATATGCCAGCAAATTTGCAGTTGCAATTGTATCTTCGCTAATTATTGGAGTACTTATTTTCTTTGCAACACAGATGATGATCGAAAAGACAATCAGAGTATTCAATGCGAAAAAGGCAATATATTGCGCAGGATATTCAGTTGTAGCACTTGCAGTATTATTATGCTTGAGATTTGATGCATTTAAGGTAGAGAACAAGGTTCCAAATGCATCAGACGTAGCATGGGTTGGTATTGAGGCCAACTATACAATGGTATTTACTAGTGAGGATGAGATTAATACAGCTATTTCTCTTCACAAGAACTTCTTGACGGACAAGAAGGAACTTAGAGATGTAAATGTCAAATACGAACATGTTAACGGCAGCTACTTTACTATAAAGTACAAGCTTAAAAATGGAGATTCAATTATACGTCAGTACCAAGTCGTGGACACTGAGTCTCCAGACGTAAGCCCAGAATACGTGGCAGCTACACAGCCTATTTTAGATTTCCTTAACAATCCTACTATTATTAAGGAACATGTAATAGGAAATATCTGGGATGATTGTAGTGTCACCGATATGTATTTTAGTACAGTGACTTATGATGAAAAGCATAATGAGTTCAACTACTATACAGAGTACTTCATGAATCTCAGTGAATATGAGAAGATGAAGAAATTTGAAAAGGTTTATCAGGCACTTCTCAAGGATATTGATGAAGGAAAAGTATTTCAAACAACATTTGCAGGATACTCTTCTGAAAGAGAAGACCAGTCGCTTTACAACGACTTTGGCTTTAATGTAGTTAATAAAGAAGTACCATATTTCTCCGATGTAGATACATATTATGATGAACAATACGATCCTAGAACCACATATGAAGGTGATGGAGATATGCATGAGCAGTCTATTTATTGTTCATTGAATACGGAATGTAAACATACACTTAAGGCATTAAAAGATGCAGAATTCTATTATTCCAATGATCAGGTGATTACCTGGGAGAAATATAACAAGGTGATGGGTTATGAGTATGAAGAAGACCCAGAGACTTATGAGTAGAAGTGCACAAAAATAATTTAATAATTTTGTAAAAAAGTTTTCCAAAAGCTATAAAGTTTTTCCAGCCGCGTTCCGATAAATGAAATGTAAAGAAAAATGTAACTAGAAAATACGGACATAACTGACTGAACATAAAGGGAGGAAAGGAGTGTTGAGATATGCGTATTGAGGCTTACAATCAGGTAGCGCAGCTCTATCAGACATCAAACAACAAAAATGTCACACAGTCTGCTAAGACTAATAGTATGGGCCGCGATGAAGTTCAGATTTCATCAGCAGGTAAAGATTACCATACAGCAAAGGCAGCTGTTGCTGAGGCAGCAGACATCAGAGAAGACCTTGTTGCGGACATTAAGGCTCGTATCAAGGCTGGTACTTATGACGTAAGTCCTGATGATTTTGCAGAGAAATTATTGTCTCAGGTAGGCTCTATTTAGGAATTGACCATACACAATCGCGGTAAGTCTGCGGTTTTGTGAATGGTGCCAATAGAGCATTATTTTAAGCGAGGTATGATGCGTGGCTAGTTTAATGGAAGAATTGCTCTTAACTATGGATGGTGAAACGGAGCAGTATGAAAAGTTAATCAGTCTTAATGATGAGAAGAAGGATTCAATCATCTATAAGAAACTTGACGTACTGGAGGCTATTACCGTTCAGGAGCAGGCCATTGCAGACGCCTTATTGGAACTGGAAAAAAAGCGCCAGGGATTGATGCAGAGTATTGCAGCAGTCATGGGGCATGAAAACGACCAAATTACAGTTTCATGGATGATCGATAATTTGGCTGGACAACCTGTAGAACAGAAAAAGCTTATTACAGCTAGAGGAAAACTTAGGGAAGCGGCAGACAATGCCCAGATATTGAACTTCCAGACACAGAACTTGCTTAGGCAGGCTATTGAAATGGTGGAATTTGATATTACCCTCCTGAAGAGTGTCAAGCAGGCACCTCAGACTTCTAACTATGGTAAGAATGCAGAGACTACAGGAGATTTGTTAGGTAATAGAGGATTTGATGCTAAGCAGTAGGAAACGGATGTCCTTGAAGTATTAGCAGAGTTTCTTTGCGGAGACTCATTTACTTTGGAGGATTGACGTATGGCTAATAGTTTTGGAAGCTTATATGTTGGGGCATCAGGCCTACAGTCTGCATCACATGGATTAAATACAACAGCAAACAACCTTACAAACGTTAATACCGAAGGGTATGTACGTCAGCAGGTTGTTTACGAAGATAGAGATTATAGAAAAATAGGTAACGCTTCGGTCAGCACACAGTATGCTGGCCTAGGTGTGCAAGTAGGAACAATCGTCCATACTCGCGATATCTTTTTAGATAAGGCATATCGTACAGAGAGTGGGCGATATTCTTTTTATCAAGCTAGCTCAGAGGCAGTGCAGGAGGTTTACACTCATCTGCAGGAGTCTGACGGCGTACAATTCGAGAAAGCCATCGAGGATTTCGAGGGCGCTTTTGAAGAGTTTGCCAAGGACCCATCAGATACTGTAAATCAGAACCTGGTATTGCAGAAGGCTAGCCTTTTTTTGGCCCGCGCACAGGCGGTTCAGGACGGATTTGAAGATTACCAGACTATTATCAATTCCAAAATCACAGAAAAGCTAGAGCGAATCAATGAGATTGGAAAAGAATTAGTTGATTACAATAAAAGAATTCAAGCCATCGAGGCAGCACATGTGGAAAAAGCCATGGATTTAAGAGATAAGAGAGACCTTCTCTTAGATGAGCTGGCAGGACTTGTTCGCATGAGTTACAGTGAGGACCCTTCAGGTGTTGTAAAGGTTGAAATCGAAGGCGTTGAATTTGTAGATGAAATCAATTGCCACTATGTAGGTATATATGCAAATAAGAGAACAGGATATGTGACTCCATACTGGCCACAGCTTTCTGATCTCAAACATGAAAATGAAGAGGATAATTATTACTATCCAATTTTTGATACAACAAATGTAAGTGCTGAGAAGAACTCAGATATTGGAGAAATCAAAGCGCTTATCATGGCAAGAGGAACTGGCTGGAGTAACTACCTTGATTACTTTGATGAAAATGGTCAGTACCTTACACCGGAAGCATACGAATCAGGAATAGCAAACTCAATCATGATGAACTCAGAGGCAGAGCTTGATACACTTATTCATCAGCTGGTTACTACAATCAATGATTTGTATAGCCCAATTACAACAACTTCAGCAGCCATTGAAAATGCTAAGACTATTTCATACAAGATTCAGGATGTAAATGGAAATGAAATAACAATTACTGAAGACGCAGACAAATTTAGAATTTTAGACGAGGCGAACTGCTCAGTAGGTACTGACGGCAAGCTTCCACCAAGAGAGTTGTTTGTAAGAAACGGAACTGAGAGATATACAGCAAGAGAGATTACAATATACGATGAAAATGGTGTAGAAATTGGCAACCAGCTTGTATACGCATACAACGAGGAAGACCCAACAGATACATCAAAATGCTATACATTAAAGTCTCTTAAAATAAATGAAGAGCTTGTTAAGCAGGAATCGTATCTTCCACATCGTGTTTTCTCAGACCAAAGCCAGATAGATCAGAAGCTTGGTACAAATTTAAGTTTAATCTGGACAAAACAGCCATTCAACTTGAATCCTAGTGATACAACTCCATGTGGATTCTCAGGATTTTATGTTAAGTGGATTGGAGAAATTGGTAATACAGGTAATGTATATAAAACTACAGCCAAATCTCTTGAGGGCACCAAAGAAGAAATCGAATTTTCTCGTCAGGGTGTTATCGGAGTATCTTCAGACGAAGAACTTACAACAATGATTAAATATCAGTCAGCTTACAATGCAGCTAGCCGATATATAAATGTAGTTAATGAAATGATTGAACACCTAGTGACATCACTTGGACACGTATAAGACTAAAGGCAGGAGGAATAGCCTATGTCATCAACATTTTTTGGATTAACAATAGCAGCATCTGGACTGAATACATCTCAGGCACAGATTAATACAACTGCTAATAATATCTCAAACGTAAACACCACAGGCTATAGCCGTCAGGTTGTAAACACTGTGGCATCATCTGCTTTACGTTGCTATCAGAGCTGGGGTACTACAGGTACTGGTGTAGAGGCAACAGGTGTTACTCAGCGCAGAGATTTATACTACGATGAGAAATACTGGAACAATCAGTCGGCTCTTGGTTTCTATGACAAGAAGCAGTACTACATGGCACAGATTGAAGATTATTTCAATGAAAACAACAATAACGCTGGTTTCACAACTATTTACACTAAGATGTTTAACGCTATGAGTACTCTTCAGGGAAGCCCTGGAGATGATACAGTTAGAAAGCAGTTTATTTCTAATGCTAAGCAGCTTACAGAGTATTTCAATCAGTTGGCAACTAAGCTTGATGATTTACAGAGTTCCATCAATGATGAAATTAAGACAGCAGTTGATGATATCAACGCGATATCGGAAAAAGTAGCTATTTTAACAAAACAGATAAACACAATCGAGCAGGGTGGCGGACGTGCCAATGAGCTCCGTGACCAGCGAGCACTTTTGATAGATAACCTTTCGAAGATGGTCGATGTAAAGGTTCAGGAGACAGAAGTATTAAATAGTAATGACCCTGATATGTACACTGGCGCAACATATTACACCGTATATATCAATGGCCAGATTCTTGTAGATACATATGAGCACAACACACTTGCTGTTAAATCTCGAGAGCTAGACCAGAACCACAACCAGACAGATATCGACGGTCTATATGAAATCGTTTGGTCAAAGGATGGAGATAGATTTAATGCTACACCAAGCTCAAGCGGCGGATCATTAAAGGCCATGTTTGAAGTTCGTGATGGTAACAACAACGAGAATATGCATGCAACAGTTACTGGTGCAACAGCTAATTCCATTACAATCACAAACTTGAGCATTGATGATATCAATGAACTTAACATGCCTACAAGAGGCTCTCTTGATACAAACAATACTGAGTATACATACGACAGCTTCTCATTTGACACAGATGATAAGGGCAAGGTTAAATCGGTGACATTCTACATCAATCAGACACTTACTGTTGCTGAGCAGAACAATTTATATGGCCAGGCTCTTCAGGTAGGTGACGATGTGGATTACATGGGTATTCCATATTATCAGAATCAGATGAACCTGTTCCTTAGAAACTTCTGTGAGAGATTTAACCATATTGAAATTGGACCAGAGGATGATTACACAGTGGACCCACCAATTCTTAGCCCAGACAGAGGTTATGATTTAAATGGTGATCCAATGAACGCTTTCTTCATTTCAAGAGACAAAATTGACCTTGCAGTAGAGCATCAGATGAGAGAAGGCACAATAAACGCCACAATGTACAGTGGCAAGGATTCAAGCGATGATACAAAAAAATATGAGTCATATTATCTTATGACTGCTAAGAATGTAGGAATCGCTACGGCGACAGACAAGGATTCTTCAAAGTTTGCTACAACAACACGTGAAAACTACAACTCAGGTGTTGATGCAGCTGATTTAGTAGTAAAGCTTCAGGCTCTTCAGAGCAAGACAAAGTTATTTAGAGGCGGCGGAGGAAATGCATTCCTTCAGTGTATTTATTCAGACGTAACTGTTGATACTCAGGAGTGCAAGATTTTCCAGACCAACTTTACAAATATTGAAAAGACAATAGGTAACCAGAGAACATCAATTTCTGGAGTTGATGAAGATGAAGAGGCTTTAGACTTAATGAAATTCCAGAATGCCTACAATTTGGCGTCTAAATGTATTTCTACATTTGCCGAAATATATGATAGGTTGATACTTAATACGGGTGTTTAAAAGGTGATTTTGGATGTGTGTGTCTTCCAACTAACCTGAGAAAGATTAAAGAGGTACTATTATGAGAGTTACAAACAAAATGATAATGAACAACGCAGCTTCAAATATCAACTCTACAAAAGAGATTGTAAATCAGCGTAACACACAGATGACTACTCAGAAAAAGATAGATAAGCCATCTGATGACCCTGTAATTGCAGTTCGTTCACTTAGATTATCTACAACTCTCTCGCAGGTTACACAGTATTATCAGAAGAACATTCCTGATGCAACTAGCTGGATTGAGGTAACTGAGACTTCACTTCTAAACATCAGAGACCTGATTACAGATTGCAAGACTCTTGCTGATAAGGGCGCAAATGATTCTTTGAACCAGGAAGATAGAAATACAATCATTACTCAGCTTGAATCACTTCAGAAGGCTGTTTTTAAAGAGGGAAATGCTGACTATGCCAACCGTACAGTTTTCACTGGCTATAGAACAAACAGTGACTTAGTATTCACAAAAAATGAGACAGATACTGAGTATCAGATTACACAGACTCTTTCTATCGAAAAGAACATGGAAGAGCATAGATATTACAACGGAATCACTAAGGTTCCTACAACAAAGACAGAAGTTGCAGCAACTACTAATATCAATGATATAGCTCAGACTGACTATTACAGAATTCGTCTTAATTATGACAATGTAGAGTCTCGAGATAATATCGTTGTAACAGACGCTGCTGGTAACGAAATAACTGTAGATATTACAGATTTTGCAAATGAGACTGATTGGGCTGACTACGAGGTGGCTGATGGAGCAAATCCAGGTGAATTCCTTAAGAAAAAAGGCGAGAAGACAGTGCCAGATGATTCAATCTACTTTATCAGAGAGACTGGAGATATTATCTTAGGAAATAATATTGCGGCACAGCTGAAGGCAGCAGATGCAAAGATTGACATCACTTATACAAAAAAAGGATTTGCTGAAGGAGAACTTCGTCCAGAGTATTACTACAATTGTACAAAGACAGCAGACCCTCTAGATGTAAACGTTCCAGTTGAATACAAGAAATTTACACCAGATGGAAAGACTATTCACTACGATATTCAGTACACAGTAGCTACAGGACAGACTCTAAATATTAATACAGAAGCATCAGATGTATTTAATAGTGATGTTTTACGTGATATCACTGAGATGCTTGATGCAGTTAAGAATGCATCAAATGCCCATGAAAAACTTGGCGAAATCGAGAAAATGCAGAAGGAATCTCAGTATGCAAATGATGATGACCAGGCATACTTACAGCAGTGGTACGATGCTGTTAAGAAAGAGGCAGATTACTTTGATGACAACTTACAAAAACTTTTCTCAACAGAAATAGGCAAAACTGATAAGTATTGTGCTAAAATAAGTTTATGTATAACTGATTTGGGTTGTAAGAAAGATTCTTTGGATTTAACTAAGATTCGTGTTGGCGATCAGAGACAGACAGTTCAGGGTCTTCAGTCTACCAATGATGACGTTGATCTTTCTCAGATTATTATTGATTACACAGCAGCTTACACTGCATATCAGGCATCGCTTACAGCAGCTGGAAAGCTGGGCGATTCTACACTACTAAATTATCTTTAATTCGCAGGAGGAGAAGGGACGATGCGCGTAAAAACTAGATTGTTTGGCGAAATTGAAATTGTTGAAGACAAAATTATCAATCTCGTTCATGGACTAATAGGTTTTCCAGACATGAAGAGATACACCCTTATTTTTGATGAGGAGAAGAAAAACAAGGGCAACATCATGTGGCTTCAATCCCTTGATGAGACAGATTTTGCAATGCCAGTAATGCTTCCACATCTTGTGAAGCCAGACTATGCACCACAGCTTAATGAGGATTCACTTGAGCAGTTAGGAGATCTTACACCAGAGAATACTTATGTATTAGTTACTGTTAGAGTTCCTAAGAACCCTAAGGAAGCCTCTATTAATCTTAAGGCTCCAATTATTATCAATGCCGACACTAATGTAGGTGACCAGATAATAATCGAGGGCTCAGAACCAGTCCGTTATTTGATTCATGATGCAATACACGGAAAGGATGGTGAGTAGCGATGTTGGCATTAACACGAAAAACAGGCGATGCGATTATGATCAACAACAACATCGAGATTACAGTCCTTGAGGTTCGCGGTGATCAGGTCAAAATTGGTATTTCAGCACCAAAAGAAGTATCTATCTACAGAAAAGAAGTTTACTTAGAGATTCAGAAGGAAAACGAGGCAGCAACAGAAGCTGCTCAGGCAATCAGCTTGGACGATATCGAAGCTCTCAAGAATCTCTTATAAAATCAATATTTTTAAAAGATAATGGCGGTCAGTTAACTGGCCGCCTTTTATGCTATAATTTTGCACAAGTGAGAACAAATGTTTGACATATTTGTAGGCTGTGATATAATTTCATCATACGATTGTGTGCAATTAATTTTTGGTGAACAATATGGATTTTAAATTACATTCAGAATATAAACCTACTGGTGATCAGCCTCAGGCTATCGAGGATTTAGTCCGGGGATTTAAGGAAGGCAATCAGATGCAGACACTGCTTGGCGTTACAGGTTCTGGTAAGACATTTACCATGGCCAATGTAATAGAGCAGCTTAACAAGCCTACTCTTATTATCGCTCACAATAAGACCCTTGCAGGTCAGCTTTATAGCGAGTTTAAGGAGTTTTTCCCGGAAAATGCAGTAGAGTATTTTGTTTCCTACTATGATTATTATCAGCCGGAGGCGTATGTGCCTAGCACTGATACATATATTGCCAAGGATTCATCCATCAATGATGAGATAGATAAGCTGCGCTTGTCGGCGACTGCGTCACTTTCTGAGCGACGAGATGTTATTATCGTTTCATCTGTTTCTTGCATCTATGGTATCGGTGAGCCAGATGATTTCCAGAACATGATGGTGAGTCTTCGTCCGGGAGATTTAAAGGATAGAGATGATGTTATTCACGAGCTGATTAATATCCAGTACATGCGCAATGATATGGATTTTGACCGAGGTACTTTTAGAGTTCGTGGTGATGTGCTTGAGGTTATCCCTGCAATTACCAAGGACTATGCCATCCGTATTGAGTTTTTCGGAGACGAAATCGATAGGATTTGCGAGACAGATATTATGACAGGTCAGGTCAGAAGAGAGCTTGAGCATGTAGCTATTTTCCCTGCCAGTCACTATGTCATTCCACAGGACAAAATCAATGCAGCCTGCGCCAGCATAGAGGCGGAGCTGGAGGAGAGAGTCAAGTTCTTCAAATCAGAGGACAAATTAATTGAGGCTCAGCGAATTGCAGAGCGCACTAATTTCGATATAGAGATGCTTAGAGAGACAGGATTTTGCTCGGGCATCGAGAATTATAGTAGGCATATGACTAGCCAGCAGCCTGGTGAGCCACCGAAATGTCTTATTGATTATTTTGGTGATGATTTCTTGATTATTGTGGATGAGAGTCATATCACATTACCACAGGTGCGAGGCATGTTTGCAGGTGACCAGGCTAGAAAGCGCACATTGGTGGAGTATGGCTTTAGATTGCCATCGGCACTGGATAACAGACCGCTTAATTTCGGTGAATTTGAGTCCAAGTTAGACCAGATTATGTTTGTATCTGCTACACCTGGCGACTATGAAGAGGAGCATGAGATGCTTCGTACAGAGCAGGTTATCAGACCTACTGGACTTCTTGATCCTGAGGTTGAGGTGCGTCCGGTAGAGGGACAGATTGATGACCTTTACAAGGAGATTCAAAAAGAAACAGCCGGCGGTCACAAGGTAATGATTACCACACTGACCAAGCGTATGGCAGAGGATTTGACGGATTATCTTGCTGAGCTTGGTGTCCGTGTTAAATACATGCATTCAGATATTGATACTATGGAGCGAGCAGAGATTATCAGGGATTTACGACTTGATGTGTTTGATGTTCTCGTAGGTATCAACTTGCTTCGAGAGGGTCTTGATATTCCAGAGATTACACTTGTTGCTATCTTGGATGCTGACAAAGAGGGATTCTTGCGTAGTGAGAGGTCATTGATTCAGACTATTGGTCGTGCCGCTCGTAACAGCGAGGGTCACGTAATCATGTATGCCGACACCATGACAGAGTCCATGGAGAAGGCCATCAGTGAGACTGAGCGTCGTCGCCAGATTCAGATGGCATACAACGAGGCTCACGGCATCACGCCTACCACCATTCAGAAGTCAGTCAGAGAGCTTATTTCCATTGGCAAGGCCATCGCTAAGAAGGAACTTCAGTTTAAGAAGGACCCTGAGGAGATGGATAGCAAGGAGCTTGAGAAGCTTATAGCTGACATCCAAAAGAAGATGAAAAAGGCTGCTGCCGAGCTGAACTTCGAGGCTGCTGCTGAGTATAGAGACAAGATGGTAGAGCTTAAACAGATGATGCAGCAGATGTCAGAAGAGTAATTTATTTACAAATTTCAAATGATTGTTTGACTTGTGAAACAAGTTTTTTTGAGGATATAGAAATGAAAGAAAAGAAATATATTAAAATCAAGGGGGCCAACGAGCACAACCTTAAAAATATTAGCCTAGACATTCCCCGTGATGAGTTTGTAGTACTGACCGGATTGTCTGGTTCAGGCAAATCATCACTTGCATTCGATACTATTTTTGCAGAGGGCCAGAGACGATATATGGAGTCTCTATCTTCATATGCCCGTCAGTTTTTGGGTCAGATGGAAAAGCCAAACGTAGAGCATATGGAGGGTATGCCTCCGGCTATTTCAATCGACCAGAAGAGCACCAATCACAATCCACGTTCTACTGTTGGCACAGTTACAGAGATCTACGATTATATGAGACTTCTCTATGCTAGATGCGGTGTTCCTCATTGCCCTAATTGTGGCAAGCCTATCAGCAAGCAGACAGTAGACCAGATGGTAGATGCTATAATGGCTCTCCCTGAGCGCACCAAAATTCAGCTTCTTGCTCCAGTAGTTAGAGGCCGCAAGGGTACTCATGAAAAGCTTTTTGAAAAAGCTAAAAAGTCTGGTTATGTCCGTGTAAATGTTGATGGCAATGTATATGACCTTTCTGAGGAGATTAAGCTAGACAAAAATATCAAACACAACATCGAGATTGTGGCAGATAGACTTGTGATAAAAGAAGGAATTGAAAAGCGTCTTACAGATTCAATCGAGTCAGTTCTAAAGCTTGCTGAGGGACTTATGATTGTTGATGTTATCGATGGAGAGCCTATCAGATTTTCTGAGGGATTCTCATGTCCTGATTGCGGCATTAGTATTGATGAGGTGGAGCCACGTAGCTTTTCATTTAACAATCCATTTGGTGCCTGCCCAGAGTGTTTTGGTTTGGGATACAAGATGGAATTTGATGAGGATCTTATGATTCCAGATAAGAGCCTTTCCTTTAATCAGGGATGCGTGCAGGTTATGGGCTGGCAGTCTGCCAACAAGTCTACAAGCTTTGCCCATGCTCTTTTAGAGGCATTGGCAAAGGAATACAAGTTTTCACTTGATACACCATACAAGGACCTTCCTGAGAATATCAGACACATGTTCATTCATGGTTTTGACCGTTCAGTGGATGTTGAATATGAGGGTCAGCGAGGTAGAGGTGTATATCCTACAGTGTTTGAGGGCCTTATTGAAAATGTTAATCGTCGCTATAAGGAGACGTTTTCAGAGAACCAAAAGCGTGAGTACGAGGAGTTCATGTTCTACAGTGAGTGTCCTTGCTGCCACGGTCAGCGACTAAAAAAGGAATCACTAGCTGTTACTATAGCCGATAAGAATATTTTCGAGATGACTCAGTATCCAGTCCATGAGCTCTATGATTTGCTTGATAAGCTAGAGCTTACAGAGCAGCAGAAGAAAATCGGTGCTGTGGTACTAAAAGAGATTAGAAATAGACTTAAATTCATGGTGGATGTAGGACTTGATTACCTTACACTGGCTCGTGCTACAGCCACTCTTTCAGGTGGTGAGGCGCAGCGTATTAGATTGGCTACCCAGATTGGTTCAGGTCTTGTAGGTGTTGCCTATATTTTAGATGAGCCATCAATTGGTCTTCATCAAAAGGACAATGATAAATTGCTGGCATCCCTTAAGGGGCTCCGTGATTTGGGTAATACACTTATTGTTGTAGAACATGATGCAGATACAATGCGTGCTGCTGACTATCTTGTGGATATCGGACCTCGTGCCGGCAAGGATGGTGGAGAAGTCATAGCGGCAGGTACTCCTGAGGAGATTATGGCTTGCCCAGATTCTATTACAGGCCAGTACTTAAGTGGCAAACTTTGCATACCAGTTCCTTCAGAGCGCAGAGAGCCAAAAGGATGGCTCACTATCAAGGGCGCTCGGGAGCACAACCTCAAGAATATCGATGTAGATATTCCACTTGGAATCATGACAGTAGTCACTGGCGTGTCAGGTTCCGGCAAGAGTTCACTTGTCAATGAAATATTGTACAAGGATTTGGCTAAGAGACTTAACAGAGCTAGAAAAATATCCGGAAAGCACGATGATATTTTAGGAACAGAGGCACTTGATAAGGTCATCGACATAGACCAGTCCCCAATTGGACGTACACCTCGTTCTAACCCAGCTACATACACTGGAGTATTTGATTTAATAAGAGATTTATTTGCCGGTACAACGGAGGCCAAGGAGCGAGGCTACAATAAGGGACGCTTCTCATTCAATGTAAAGGGCGGCCGATGTGAGGCTTGCTCTGGTGACGGTATCATTAAAATAGAGATGCATTTCCTTCCAGATGTGTATGTTCCATGCGAAGTCTGTGGAGGCAAGAGATATAATCGAGAGACTCTAGAAGTTCATTACAAGGGTAAGACAATCTACGATGTTCTGGATATGACTGTTGAGGAGGCTGTTGAGTTCTTTAAAAATGTACCAAGCATTGCCAACAAGATTCAGGCACTATATGATGTAGGCTTAGGCTATATCAAGCTAGGTCAGCCAAGCACCACTCTTTCAGGTGGTGAGGCACAGCGTATTAAGCTTGCAACAGAGCTTTCTCGCCGCGCTACTGGCAAGACAATTTACATCCTTGATGAGCCTACAACAGGACTTCATTTCGACGATGTAAACAAGCTTGTTGAAATCATGCGCAAGCTCTCAGACTCTGGCAACACAGTAGTGGTTATCGAGCACAACTTGGACGTAATCAAGTGCGCAGATTACATCATAGACATGGGCCCAGACGGCGGAGACCGAGGCGGCACAGTGATTGCCAAGGGCACACCAGAGGAAATCGTAAAGGTGAAGAACAGCTACACTGGCCAGTATTTGAAGGAATATTTAAAATAGAAGGTTTAAGCCTGCTCAGTTGAGCAGGCTTTTTTCTTCGTACGGGGAGCGCTACTGCCTGAGAGGAAAAAAGAGAAATAGGCAGTAGGGAAAATAGGAAAAGCTACTGCCTGGAAGTCGAAATGGATTATAAGCAGTAGCAAAATTGAAAAAGGCTACTGCCTGGAAGTCGAAATGGAATCTAGGCAGTAGGGGAAATGGGAAAAGCTACTGCCTGAGAGGAAAAAAGGAAAATAGGCAGTAGAGAAAAGGAAAAGTGCTACTGCCTGAGAAGAGAAATGGAATCTAGGCAGTAGAAATATAGAAAAGTGATACTGTCTAAAAGGATTAATTAAAAATAGGCAGTAACTAGGATATGCTAGCTGTAATGTGGAATATAGAAAAGATGTTAAGGTACGAAAGTATATATTAAGAAGGAATAAAGACTATCTTGTATCTTATGAAATACATCAAATAATTATTAAAAAACTACTTGCATATAGATGGTATATAGGGTAGTATATAACTACCGTGAAATCG
Source organism: Pseudobutyrivibrio sp. AR14 (assembly GCF_900101325.1). Lineage (NCBI taxonomy): Bacteria > Bacillati > Bacillota > Clostridia > Lachnospirales > Lachnospiraceae > Pseudobutyrivibrio > Pseudobutyrivibrio sp. AR14. Next base: position 13,468 of record NZ_FMUY01000009.1, on the reverse strand, counting down.
AGAGATAATAGTTATGAAAAGGAGATATATATGTTTTGCAATTCATGTGGAACAGAGGTTAGTGAGTTCGCTAGGGTATGCCCTAACTGTGGTAACCCAACTGTAAAGGTTGAGACAAGAGAAGTGCTTGGCACTAAATGGGCTGATTTTTTGGGATATTTTTATTTTTGGATTGGCTGCCTTTTTAATCTTTTTGGAATTTTAAAGCTAGTGGAGCTGAGTGGACAAAGTGCAGAATTTTTCTCTGGCGAGAACAAGCTCTCAGGATATATTAACTTAGGGATAGTTCTTGGAATTGTGTTTATAGTGCTTTTAGCTGTTGCGGCAGTGGCTATTATTAATAGAAAGAGTAATGCAGGAAAGCTAGTTTGTATAGTTTTTGGATACGAATTTGTGATGACTCTTGTTTTGCTAATTTATGGTTCATCTGTAGTTGGTGTTAGTACTGGTCAGGCTAGCGATGGATTTCGTATGATATTAGATATAGTACTAATATTTGTTAATGCTTCTTACTTTGATAACCGCAGTGATGTTTTTGTTAATTAATAATTAAAATAAATTTTCAAATTAAAGGGAGTGAATATTATGTTTTGTAGTAGTTGTGGAACACAGTTATCAGATGATGCACAATTCTGTTCAAATTGTGGGGCAAGAGTGGGTGTGGCTAACACAAATCCTACTGTAAACCCAGTAACCTACACAAATCCTGCTGTTGTTGGAAATGGAGGCTTGGATATAAAATGGGCTCATTTCCTTAGCTATGGATACTTGTGGGTGGCTGCATTTATGAACTTGGTTTGGGGAATTGTATATCTAACAGGGAAGTTTGACTTCAATGATATACCTCGCGAGGTTATGTATTATGAATATAATGCACTTGCTTATGCTGATAAGCTATATGCTGTTGCTATTTTCATAGTGCTTACTATGCAGCTTATCTCAGCTATATACATCTTAAATTTAAAAAGAGACGCAGGAACAATATTATTTGCAGCATATGTATTTAAGGGAATAGCAGCATTATTAATGATTGCAGGAGTGATTATTATTACTGGAGATTTAGAAATGATAATTCTTAACATTTTTACTCTATTCGGTGCAGTAATAATGGCTGTTGTTAATAAGATCTATTTTGATAATAGAAAAGAAATCTATGTGAGATAAATGGAATTAATTGCAAGGAAAATATCTAAAAAATTTTAACAAATTACTTGCATTAATCAATATAATAATTCACTATATAAAGGTGAGTATAAATTTTATAAGAGAAAAGGAGAAAAAATATGTTTTGTAACAATTGTGGTACTCAGTTAGAAGAGGGGGCAGCATTTTGTCCTAATTGCGGAGGTTCAGTAGGTGTGGCACCTGCTCCACAGCTTGGTTTAAAGTGGGCTCATTTCCTTGCTTATTTTGCATTATGGGCTGGTGCATTACTTAATCTATTTAACGGTATTACTGCAATAACAGGAACACAGTATGATGCAGTAGGAGTAGATGCAGATTATATTTATGCTATTTACCCAGGACTCAAGCCTCTTAACATTATATATGGTGTTGTTTGTCTAGCATTGGTTGTGCTTGGCGTAATCACAGCAGTATCTATTATCAAGTATAAGAAGAATTCAGGAACTCTTGTATGCTCTATGAATCTTATATCTGCAATCATAATGGTTATCTATACTGTAGGAGCTATAAGTATATTAGGCCAGTTTGCAAATACTTCAAGTCTTATTCCTCAAATTATTGCTGGTATAGTTATGTTCTTTGTGAATCGCGTATACTTTGGAAACCGCAAGGACATCTTCGTAAACTAATAAAAATATAAGCAATTCAAAAGGCACACCTAATAGTGGGTGTGCCTTTTTTATGCAGTAACAAATATAAAATTAATCAGTGATAATCTCGTAAGAATAGTCTCTTAGATTTGCACGAAGCTCGGCGCGGTGACCTTCTTTTTCCCAAGCAAGTTTTAGCATAAATCCATTTGCTTCTGCTGAAAGAGTACTGTCAAAACCAAAAGCTGGGTGTGTGTTTCTCAAACGAAGTAATTCTAGTTGCTTTTTAACTACGTCATTTTTAAGAGCGACTTCAATCATCTCAGAAGAGAGATTAGTACGATTGATTTCCTTGTGGCCGCCTACACCGGCGTGGGCAACAGCCTCGTGGTCATTTCTACCTGCGAATAAATCCAGATACCATACTTGAGGCTTACCTGGCATAAACATCTGAATAGCACGAGCTAAAAGCATTTTGCTGTCATTCTCGCCCAAGGCACTGTAGTATGTTGCATTGACCTGATAGTACATATTTTTCTGTCCGTGGAGATCCTTCACATAGCCGCCACGGCCAACAATTGTATCAATAAGCTCCTGGATTTCTTTCTCATCAAGCATTCCCTTTAAATCAAGAAGAGGAATACCGTCATGACAACCGAGCATATTCACTACTCGAATATTTTTCTCGGTAAGTTCCTTAGCCCAATCAACTAAAAGCTTTCCTGATTGCTTCTCGAGAGTATAGATGAGAAGACCAGGAAGGAAGAAATCGTAGGTCATATAGCCCTTAGAAGCGATGGTTTCATAAGTGCCTTCGCCGTAAGTGGCGTGAATTTCTGGTAAAAGAGAAAGTCCATATTCGTTGGCAATATCCTTTACGCGCTCTAATACATCCCATGTGTCAGGCTCGTTTAAGAAATTCTTTTTGCCTGGCTCCTTAGGAGCGTATGCAAATGCATCCAATCTTACGATTTTTGCACCATAATCGGCAAGAGTCTTAAGTGTGTTTCTATAGTGCTCCCATACAAGGCCAGATTTGATGTTTAAATCCATCTGTCCAAGGTAGCGTCTGCTTGCTTCTAGATAATTAACAACGTCTTCTTTGTATTCTTCATAACCAGCGAAATCAATTTCAGAAGGGGTCTTGCCTTCATCAAGTGAAGCGCAAATGCGCTCTGCAAGATTAGTAGCTGCAAGATATTGCATTCCTGCGGCCTCTATTAAGTCGGCTGCATCAGGTCTCTTGTAGCGGACCTCCTGATAGAAAGTGTTCCAATATGGTACGTCCTTGCCATCCGGCATGCGAACCATAAGAATTGGAAGGCCAGGCTTTCTGAAAAACATATCTTTGATATATTTTTCATCAGGCTTAATATATCCTTCTTCAGTCATTTCCCCGCAACCTTCCCAAAACTTGTTCCAGTTGATGAAGAAGTCAGCGTATTTGGAATTCTCACCATTTTTTATTAAATCCTGAAATTGTGGTGAGAGAACAGAGGCGTGATTTAAGATAAAATCAAGTTTCAAGTCAATTCCCAAATCAGAAAGGGCCTCAATGGCCTCTTGAGAGCCAAGCTCCTTATTGATGCCATAATCTATTACAGAAAATCCTCTGTCCAGGTCTGTATTGTAAATGCTAGGTAAAATATAAAAAGACTGGAATACATCTTTAAACTCAGGTTTCTTAAGAACCTTGATGATATCCTCAAGTCTGTGGCCCATGCTGTCAGGATAAGCATTTAGCATAGGTCCGTTATCATTGCGTGTAGTACTCATAAAAACTCCTTTGGCCTAAGCCATTAATTTGCTAAAAGTTTCAAAATCGATTAATTCCCCACTCTTAGTGATAATGATTTTAGCTTTTGATGCTTGTGATTTAATCTTTTCCTGTTCAATGTTTAAAATAAGCATTGTAAACGGGCTATCTAATTTGCCGTCTCTATTTCTAGAGCGTCTATGCTCGAGTGTTTCCTCTGGAGTAGAGTTTAAAAGGATAGGAATATCCACGTTGGAAAGGTAATCGCTATTGCCGTGGGTCCACTCTAGGATGAGAACCTTGGTGTTGCTCATGTCTACTTCGTCATACCAGAGGCTGGCTTCGTCGCGGCCCATTCTCTTAAGCCACAGCTTGTCAGCTCCATTTAAGAAAGCTGAAAGGATAGAATCTACTTCCTCAAAATCGATTTCCTTAGGTGTTCCAAGATAATTTTCTAAAGCTGAACGTCCACCATCTAAATATGTCATAAACCAATCGTATTCTGAAATATGAGCCTCATTGGCATCATCATCTGCTTTCTGAAGCTCCTGAAGCTTTGCGATTACAGAAGGATTGCTGAGTTTTGATGCTGCAAGAGCTCGTACGCCACCCTCGCGGAATGTATGTAGACGCTCAGCATCGTTGTACATTGGAATACGATGTGGATAATTGTCACCAGACATTGTGTAGCTTTTGATTCCAGCGGATGTAAGCATATAGGAAAGAATAGAAGCTATCTCGCTTTTTCCTACACCAGAACCACCGTGAACACAAACAACTGCACGACCAAAGCTATTAGAAGCGGCAGCCTTCTTAAGCTGTTCAACTAAAGCAGGAAAAATAGTACGTGCCTTAGCAATGTGTGAATCACCAATTTCAATCTTATCTCCTGGCATATCACCATGTGGAATGTCAGAAGGAATATTAACGCCATCTACAAAAGTAAGAGTTGCGTTAAGCTTCTCTAAAACTGATGTATCTGTTGCAATCTTGTTGAATTTACTGTTCATTTTAACTCCCTCACTACCAAAAAATATGAAAAAACTGCAAAAACCCGCGTAAACTTGACACCTTATGCGCGTAAGTGCTATTATGTTTTCACAATACAATACAATCGATTTTTTGTAAAGGGGTTTTTGTTAAATGATAACTATCAAGGAGATTGCTCAGAGACTCAATATGTCCACAACCACAGTATCTAACGTCATTCACGGCAAGGCTGGAGAAGTTTCTGAGGAGACAAGACGTCGCGTAGAAGAATTTCTTAAAGAAGTAGACTATGTGCCTAATATCAATGCCAGGAATTTAGCTCAGAATGAGTCTAAAATCATTGGTCTTGCCCTAAAAGCTCGTGTTGATAAGTACGAGAATCTTATCATGGATCCATTCGTAGCAGAGCTTATCGGCGGTATAGAGGAGACAATTAGAAACGCTGGATACTTCATGATGCTCTATATTTCAAGGGATACGGAGAAAATAATGCGCCATGTTTCAACCTGGAATGTGGATGGTCTTATTTTGTTTGGTATGCTTGATGATGATGGTATACGTGTTAGTACAAAGTATAAAAAGCCTATAGTCTGCCTTGATACATATAGTATGGAGGGGTTAAAGCATTTCACCAACGTAGGCCTTGACGATGAGCAAGGTGCCTACGAAATGGTTAAATACATCATTTCTTGCGGACATCAACGCATTGCATTCCTATCAGATAATACTAAGGGTGTAGACTTAGCCCGTTTAAATGGCTACAAGAGAGCCCTTAAAGAAGCAGGAATTGAATATAGTGAAAAGGACTTCTTAAAAATACGTCCAGCCAGCGCCGAAATAGAGGAAAGTTTGGATGAAATATGCCATAGAGCCCTTGATTATACTGCGATTATGTGCGTTTCTGACTTGTATGCAGTAACACTTATGTCAGCCCTTACAGACCGTGGAATCAGAGTTCCAGAGGGTATTTCTATAGCTGGATTCGATGATAATATGCTGGGAAGTCTCTATAGACCTGCCCTTACTACAGTGCATCAGGATGTAAAACAAAAGGGAGTAGTTGCTGCAGAGACGCTTTTGAAGAAAATTCGAGGGGAAGAAACTGAGGCACAAATAACTTTACCAACCCGACTTGTTATCCGTGATACTGTGACAAAGCCTAGAAAATCAAGCTTTATGGGCCGTTTTTAATATAATTTAGATTTTAGAAATGGGGGTTGACCGGTCAGAAAAGTTGTGTTATGTTTTACTTATAACAAACTTATGCGCAAAAGTTGACTAAAGAAAACAAGGGAAATTGTGCGCTATGCACAATTGTAGAAAGGATTTTTCTACACAATTAACATTTTACATGTTATGGGAGGGATTATCGAAATGAGAAAGAGATTACTTTCAGTACTCATGATAGGCGCTATGGCCAGCAGCCTCGTAGCTTGTGGTCAGCCTAACACAGCAAACAATGGAGGTTCTAACGCACAGGGTGGTGGAGCATCAGCAGATAGCTCAGCAGTTAGACTTCTAAATGGTAAGCCAGAGATTGATGCTCAGCTTCAGGATTTAGCTAAGCTCTACAAGGAGGAGACAGGAAACGAACTCATCGTTGAAACAATCGGTGGTGACACAAGCGCTTCTGACGAGCTTAAGAAGATGTATCAGGCAGGCAATATGCCAGATATCTTTGTAATCGAAGCAAACCAGGCAGCTTCTTGGGATGGCAAGTTGGCAGATCTCAAGGGAGAGACTTGGACAAACAATACTGAGTTTGAACTTGTAGATGACTCAATGGGAACAATTGGATTCCCTTACACTGTAGAGGCTACAGCACTTGGCTACAATGCAGATGTGCTTAAGGCAGCAGGTGTTGATCCTTCAACACTTACAAGCCCAGATGCTTATGCAGAGGCATTTAAGACACTTGATAGCAAGAAGGACGAGCTTGGAATCAAGGCAGTTCTCGGCTGGTGTGCAGAGCCATCAAATCTTGGATGGTCTTCAGGTACACACGTATTTGGACAGTATCTTGATGCAGGTCTTGCAGCTGATGATACTACATATATTGATTTACTTAACGACGGTGGTCAGGTTGATCATGACAGAATGCTTGCTTTCGCAGAGTTTGTTGGCATGATGAATCAGTACTCAGACCCAGATCTTCTTGTAGATGGTACTTATGATGAGCAGGTAGCTGGCTTCAAGGCAGGTGAATATGCATTCATCACACAGGGTAACTGGTGTGTAACATCTCCTGATGATGTTGATTTTGAGTGTGGATTTGCTCCATACGCATTTGAGGATGGCATTGATACAATCATCGCTGGTCCACCAAGCTATTGGGTAGCTTATGCAGATGGTGACGTTGAAGGCGCTAAGGCATTCTTTAACTGGTGTGCAGGTGACTCTGCTCAGAACATTCTTGTAAATGATGCAGGTCTTGTTTCTCCATTTAGTGATTGCCAGTATGAAGCTGTTAACCCATTCTACGCTAGCATGAAGTCATACATCGACGCTGGTAAGTTCAGTGGATGGCATACAATGCTCAAGAAGGATGGTCTTCAGAATCAGACATGTCAGGTATTTGCTGATTATGCTCAGGGCAAGCTTGACGCAGAGAGCTTTACATCAACAATCGAGCAGGTAATCAAGGATTACTATGCAAACTAATTAAGTGATAGCTTTGGGGCAGGGCTAAATGCACTGCCCCTTTTTCTTTAAAAGAGCAATGAGATTCGAATCTAATTGTTATAAGAGTTGGGTAGGAGAGAAAGGAGATTAGTTATGGGCGAGTTCTCCGCGAGACGAAAAATCTTTTCCTTTGGATGCATGATTGTGGGAGTTGCCATGATGATTGCGGGATTATATATGGCAATTACACTTACAGACTTCTGGGGTGTTAGAGGTACATTGATAATTGCAGGTTGCGTTGCTTTCTTTGTGGGATTATATTTCTTCCCTACATTCAAGCACCACAGAGGAATCATTAATTTTATGTTTTTATTCCCGCTGTTATTTGCTTTTGCAGTAACAGTTATCATTCCACTTGTACTTGGTATTGGATATTCATTTACAGACTGGGATGGTATTACATTAAATAAATTTGTTAAATTCGATAATTATGCAAGAATGTTCCATGAGCCACAGTTCTTATGGTCAGTATTAATCACATTCTTGTTTGTAATATTAAATATTGTTCTTGTAAATCTTGTGGCATTTTTACTTGCTTTGTTGTGTACTTCAAAGCTAAAGGGCCTGGGATTCTTTAGAGCAGCTTATTTCTTACCAAACCTTATTGGTGGTATCGTACTTGGTTATATTTGGCAGTTTATTTTCTCAAAAGTAGTAACCGAGATTCTTAATTCACAAGCATCTATGCTTACAGAGACAAAGACAGCTCTTATCGGAATTGTCTTGGTTTATGTATGGCAGTATGCTGGATATATTATGTTGATTTACATTACAGGACTTAATACAGTGCCTGGAGATGTTATTGAGGCTTCATCAATTGACGGCGCAAATTCATTGCAGACTCTTTTCCAAATAAAGATTCCAATGATTGCTCCAACAATTACTATTTGTACATTCCTTACACTTACCAGTGCATTCAAGCAGTTTGATGTTAACTTATCATTAACAAATGGTACTGGTTCGGTTAACTTCATGGGTAAGTTCTTATCAAAAGGTACACAGATGTTGGCGCTTAATATTTACGACACAGCATTTGTAAATAATGAATATGCATACGGCGAGGCAAAGGCAGTATTCTTCTTTATTATTCTTGCCATTGTTTCAATTTGCCAGGTTCGTATTTCTAATAAGAGGGAGGTGGAATTATAATGAAAGTAAAAGAGAAAACCTCCAAAATCGTTATAAAAATGATTATCGCAATAGTAATTGCCATATACGTTTTGTTCCCATTCTTCCTTGTTGTGATTAATTCATGCAAGCAGACAGCGGACATTACAGCAAATCCTATAGGATTTAACGGCGTATCACTTGCTAACTTATACCAGAATTTATCAGATGTAATTAACAATACCCATTTCCTTTTCTGGTCAGCATTTACATCATCAGCTGTTATTACAATTCTTTCATTAATATTGTTAGCTCTTCTTGGAGCAATGGCTGCATGGGTAATCTGCAGAAATAAAACAAAATGGTCAGTGGTTATTTACTTTACATTTATTGCATCAATGATTATTCCATTCCAGGTAGTAATGCTTCCACTTATCTCTACATTTAGAGATGTTGGAAATTTTGTTGGCATTCCTATGATTCAGTCAATCCCAGGTATCGTATTTGCGTATCTCGGATTTGGCGGTGCAATGACAGTGTTTATTCTAAATGGATTTATTAAGGGAATTCCTATGGAACTTGAAGAGGCAGCGTCTATTGACGGATGTTCTCCAGAGCAGACATTTTTTATTGTAATTCTTCCATTATTAAAGCCGGTAATCACTACAGTCACAATCCTTAATGGTATGTGGATCTGGAATGATTATTTGCTTCCATCAATTCTTCTTCAGCAAAATGGACCAGTTAAGACTCTTCCAGTTGCTGTTCAGGCGTTTGTTGGTTCATATGTAAAACAGTGGAATTTGATTTTAGGTGCTGCGTTGCTTGCAATTATTCCAATTCTCATTCTCTTCTTTATTGCTCAGAAGCAAATTATGGAAGGAATGATTGAAGGTGCGGTAAAAGGTTAAAATATTTTTGAGGATTTTTTCAAATCTTCACATAGCCATCACATTGGGATGTTATAAGAGAAGTGTACTAGCGAAAGCTAATACCAAATTTTTCATAACTCAGCGACCAAGGCGACTTGGTCGCACTCCCCGACTCTTACGCGTCAGTGCACATGCGCTGACGCTTTTTTACTTAATAGGAGACTGTTTTGCAACACAAAAGCACCTCTTATATATAAGAGCCTTGAATAATGTAGGATTTTGTATATAATAAGAAAGTAAAAATGCGTATTTCTGTCCAAAAGGACAGTAGACTATACTAAAACACAGAAAGGATAAGAAAATGGCAGCATCAGATATCGGTATTGATTTAGGTACAGCGAGTGTTCTTGTTTATGCAAAAGGCAAGGGCGTTGTTTTGAAAGAGCCTTCAGTAGTGGCTTTTGATAGAGATACAAACAAAATTAAAGAAATCGGTGAGGAGGCACGTCTTATGATTGGCCGTACTCCTGGTAATATCGTGGCAGTTCGTCCACTTCGTCAGGGTGTTATCTCTGACTACACAGTTACAGAGAAGATGATTAAGTACTTCGTTCAGAAGGCAATGGGCAAGAAGAGCTATCGTAAGCCTCGTATTGCTGTATGTGTTCCTTCTGGAGCCACAGAGGTAGAGAAGCGTGCAGTTGAGGATGCAGCATTTGCAGCAGGCGCACGTGAGGTTTCTATTATTGAGGAGCCTATCGCAGCAGCTATCGGTGCTGGAATCGATATTTCTCTTCCTATGGGTAACATGATTGTAGATATCGGTGGTGGTACAGCAGATATCGCCGTTATCTCACTTGGTAGCTCAGTTGTCAGCACATCTATCAAGGTGGCTGGTGATGATTTTGACGAGGCTATCGTTCGTTACATGAGAAAGAAGCACAACCTTCTTATTGGTGAGCGTACAGCTGAGGACATTAAGATTAAAATTGGTCGTTGTTTCCCACTTGGCGATTCAGAGACTATGGATGTTAGAGGACGTAACCTTGTATCTGGTCTTCCAAAGACTATTACAGTTACATCTGAGGAGACTGAGGAGGCTCTCAAGGAGTCTACAATGCAGATTGTTGAGGCTATCCACTCAGTACTTGAGAAGACTCCACCAGAACTTGCAGCCGACGTAGCAGATAGAGGTATCGTACTTACAGGTGGCGGTGCACTTCTTCGCGGACTTGAGGAGCTTATCGAGGACCGCACAGGTATCAACACTATGACAGCTGATGAGGCTATGACATGTGTTGCTATTGGTACAGGTCGCTATGTAGAGCTTCTTGCAGGAGATTAATTAGAATTATTTCGTTGAATAACGATACGGACCCCGATTTTTGAAAAAATTATATTAAATAATTATTTTTTCAAAATAGGGGTTATTTTTATATTCAAAAATCCGATATAGAAATTGGAGATTAATAATCAGGTGCCTAAAATAGGGGGATATTCATGGTTAAAGGTCTATATACAGCCTATACAGGAATGGTTAACGAACAGAGAAGAATGGACATTATGACCAATAACTTGGCCAACTCAGCTACCACAGGCTACAAGAAAGAAGCCATGGTTGCTCAAGCATTCGACGAGAGATTAGCCATCAAAATCAAAGACACATCATCACTTGGAAATAGACCAGAGGGAATAGGATATATGTCCCTTGGAGCTAAAATCGGTGAGACATACACAAATTGGGACCAGGGCGGTTTTCAGATTACTGATAAGCCTTCGGATGTGGCCATCGGTGGCAGAGGATTCTTTGCTATAGCTTTTACAAACAAAGCAGGCGAGACTTCTATTAGGTACACAAGAGATGGTGCATTTACAGTTGATACTGATGGATACTTAAGAACATCAGATGGAGATTATGTACTTAATCAGGAGGGAGCTCTTAATTCTCTCTACGGCGAGGACTATTACGTACAGATTGATCCTAATTTAGAGTACGCAATTGCCGCTGACGGTACTATTTCTCAGAATAATGAAGAGGTAGATACAATCGGAGTCATTGACATTGCAGACTACGATTATATCAATAAATACGGTGAGAACTTATACACATTGATCCCTGGAGGACAGATTGTTGAAAGCGATGCTATCCTAGAACAGGGAACACTTGAATCTTCCAATGTCAATGTTGTAGAGGAAATGGTTAGTATGATTCAGATAGCTCGTGCATACGAGGCTGGTCAGAAGATGATTCAGACTGAGGATGCTACACTTGAAAAAACTGTCAATCAAGTAGGACAGGTATAAAACCGCTGAAAGTAACGTAAAAATTACTAGATAATTAGAAGTTGTATAAATAGCTTGTAGTTATCAAGCTATTAGCTCTCTGGAGAATGACGTGTAGTCATCGGAAGAGAGACTAATGCTTGAGAACGTAACAAGCGAGAGAAAAATTGGAGGTACTTGGCATATGATGAGAAGTTTGTGGTCTGCTGCTTCAGGTATGAAGGGCCAGCAGGTATCAGTTGACACAATTGCAAACAACTTGGCAAATGTTAATACAACTGCATATAAATCTCAGAGTACACAGTTCAAGACATTGTTATACCAAACAATGCAATCTACAAGTACAAATGGTCAGGGCGAAACAAAACCTACCAGTGCGCAGGTTGGACTTGGTACAAGAGTTGCTTCTATTAATGCTAATTTTACTCAAGGTAGCCAGCTTGCAAAGGATAGCCCAACAGCAATGTGCATCATTGGTAACGGATTCTTTGCAGTAGAGGATGGAGACGAAACTCACTATACAAGAAATGGTGATTTTACATGGGCTCTTGATGATGGAGGCAACAAGGTGCTTACCACATCAGAAGGCTACAAGGTTCTTGATCAAGCAGGAAGACCTATCACTGTTCCAAATACAGTAGAAAAGGGATTCACAGTCAATCCAGACGATGCTTCGATCTCATATCAGAATCCAGATGGTACATACACCAACACAGGTCAGTCAATTGCACTGTACCAATTTACAAATAGAGTCGGCTTGGACAAAATCGGAGAGAATCTCTACGATGAGACAGCTGCCTCAGGGGAGCCAATGGGTGAGTGGAACACTCAGGGAGTAAACAGGAGTTCAATAGCTCAAAACTATTTGGAAGGATCTAATGTAAATGTTGCTGACGAGATGGTTAGTCTTATCATTGCACAGCGTGCATACGAGATGAACTCAAAGGCAATAACTACTTCAGATACAATGTTAGAGCAAGCTAACAACCTTAAGAGATAGTTTAGTAACATGTAAATGAATTCTCTAATATGCGGTATCGAGAATTCGCGGATTTACGGGAGGAATGAAAAATGGATACTATGGTAATGAACACTTACATGCAGACGCAGTACAACAAAGCGGCCACAGAGGCTGCAGAGAAGACAGCAAAATCACTTGGTGGTATTTCAGCTACTTCTAGCAAGGAAGAAGTTACAGAAGCTGTAAAGGGCTTTGAGACTTACTTGATGGAACAGGTGCTCAAAGAGGTTAAGGAATCCTTTGTTCCAAAGGATGACGAGGACTCTTCAATGTCTATGTACAAGGACTACTTCATGGATAGTGCTTATACAAAGGTGGCAGAGCAGCTTGTAGATGAAGTTGGTGGAAATATTACAGAAGATTTCGTAGAGCAGATAATGCGTAACTATGGCATCACAGGTACATCTAATATTCCTACAGAGGAAGGTGGACTTGATGCCGATGCGGTATCAGAGGAAATTGCTCAGGCAAATTCTTCAACAGTTCAGCAAGTATTGGCATAATTTGGTAAATATAGTTATTTAAAGCCGGTTTCAGGAGTTTCTTGGAATCGGTTTTTGTTATATAAAAATAAGTGAATAGTGAACTGCAAATCAAATTGAAAAGAATAGTGTCCTGATAATCAGTGCGTATTAGTAGACAACTCATATGTAAAATGCTATTATAGGGATTGTATTCTGATAGTCTGATAACATAAGGGAGATTATATGAAAAATTTGATTTATGACGCCGAAAAGATTGAAAATCTGATTGATGACATGACTAAAAAGACTCAAAAATACATTGATGAGGCTAGTGAATATTACAATCAGATTATGAAATTTATAAATAATGATAAGTTTCGCGGGGAGAGTGCCGAAGCTTCCAAATCCTATATGTCCGATAAGGAGGTAGAGCTACTTGATTTAATGGTAGAGGCTCATAAGAATCGACTATCTCTATATACTCACATGCAGGATAGTTTTCATGCAAATGTAGATCC
>NZ_FMUY01000030.1:0-5690 GCF_900101325.1 Pseudobutyrivibrio sp. AR14 | reverse complement strand
CCTGCGCCAGTAGGAGCATTAGGTGCCGGAGTAACTGGATTTACAATGGAATATGTGGATGAGGTATACATAAATCCAGCTCTTCGTGCTAATATCTTAAATGATGAGGCAGCCTATAATATCGACTACAAACAAGCATTAATAAATGCAGGAATAGCGGGAGCCTTTACCGCAGGAACGTATTATATTGAATCAGTGGCAGCATCTCGAAGTACAGCAGAGGTTGTGGCTAATGAAAATGCGGAATTGGCTGCTGTCGATAGTCCGGAGGTGGTTATTGAAGAAAGCGCTGATTTAGGCAATAAGCTAGATTATATGTTGGGAAAAGCTACAGGAAATAAACATAACATTCAACGCTCACAGGCTATGCAAATGGAACTAGAGAGAATAGGTATATATGATGATATAGCAGGGCGAGATTATCTTACTCAGCATTTAAATAAAGTTGTTAATGATTCAAGTAACATTAGCGGGGTTGAAAGTAGGAGCTATGTTGCAAAAGAAATATGTGGTCAACCAATCATGGAATATACAGCTACAACAAGGGAAAGCTTTTTGATGGGACAATATGGCGGAGTAAAGTTAAAAACTATTTGGGATGGAAATCGACTTTTAACCGTAATAATTGAGGGAGGATACTAATATGAACGAATTAAATATAGTGATAAACAAAAAAGAATCTTTGGAAGAACTCAGAAGATTAGTAAACGCAAATAATCTAATGAGTTTTGATGAAACATGTAATGCATATTATCACTTGACTATTGTGGATGATTATAGTATCGGAATAGCATGTAATAATTGTGGAGGTGATATAGAATATATCGTTAGTAATAATCGATATATGTATATAGGGGTAGGACTTCATCTAGTATGTGTAGATATTTTGAAAAAAGATATTTGTTTTGATAAAAACTTAAACTCTGTCTTTTGTGAGTTTTTATCGGATTCTTCAAGGAATTACTTTGCTGCAATATGCGAGTTGGATTTATGTGTATACAAAAATGAAAGTATTTTATGGAAAATAGGATTTAGAGATATGGTTGTAGATTATAAATTGATTGATGATCAATATATAAAGGTAGTTTCTGATAGAGGAGAAGAGATTCTATTTTCTATATCTGATGGAAGTGTTAGTTAATTGCTGTTAATATGATTTAGTGGACATGAAAAATGCGACACATTAAAATCTTTATTAAAAGAAAGAGATGTTGGATTAGCCTTAGAGGAAACTATGAAATATATTAAAATTGATGGTAAGATAGCGTTATCCGGTAATACAACATACGACGAAGCAAGCATAGCATTTCGAGATGATTCTATAGAAAAGGATTGCTCCTTTTGGCTAGATGGAATACATACCATTGATAATGTCGAAGGACAATTTTCAATAGGTTTGATGTTTTCACAAGATTTATTGAAACTGGTATATATCTCTTTTTTTGAAGATGATGATGAATCTTTTGAGAATGAATTCGAGTTAGAAGAACAAAAGTATAAAGAATTATTAAGGCAGCTAAGTGATAATATAAAGGAATGTGGTGGCATAAAATACGAATATGATAATAGTAATGGATATGGGGTTATCGTGATAAGATTTTAGATAAAATAAAATATAGGGCATTGGTGCAAAAGATATATTTAGCTATGAACTGTATATAAGTTTTAACCTCTAGCTGTATAAAAGTTGTAATTATTGAGATATAGGCACTCTTAACAAGTTTTTTGTTAAGAGTGCCTTTTCATAAATAGAACATTGTAAATCCAGCTATTCGCACTAATATTTTAAATGATGAGGCCGCCTATAATATTGACTACAAACAAGTATTAATCAATGCGGGAATAGCGGGAGTGCTTGCCTGAGGAACATTTAAAAAAAGCAAAGGATGAATTAGGGGCAATAGCTATTGAGTAAAAAAATGCCTATTAGTAATGTAATTTGGGATATAGATGATTTAAATAAGCCAGTGCCTTGGGGAGATAATATAAGTTCAGATATTACAGATTTATCTAACTATTTTTGTTACGAGCGAGGGAAAGGACTTGATTACACTTTTTCATAATGCTATAGATAAGGCTATTGAATTAAAATCGGATGTAACAATCGTGTCTATATGATAATTAGTTTTGTTAAAAGATTACACGAGGAAAAGACTTTACTTATGATAAAAGCTAAAGTAGATAAAGCAATTAAAAATAATAGAATGAAAGATTTACTTCTAGGGAAAGCTGATTATAAATGTGAATTGAGCGAGTTTATACCGGTAAATATGCCAACGGACTGGCCGAATATTATTAGATATATTTATATAAAATATGAGAATAATAAAAACTGTAAAAAGTTGTATGAAGCGGCATTGTTTGAAATATTAAAGGGTGATTATTATGAACTTTATTGTGGGACAATGATTGTTTTTTTGCAGATAATGAATGAACATGAAAATAACTCACCCTTTACTATTCAGACAGATAGATGTATTGAATTAATAAAAGAGGGGGTAGATAAAAAAAGAGAAGAACTTTGTGCTTCTAAAGAATGGACGGGATATTTATTTCCTGATGGATTATATGGAGACATAAAAAGGATTGATATGATATTGCAGGAAGACTATGGAATTTCAATATTAAATAACTAACTGTACTGTTAGAATTGCCGATGTCAGTAGAAAGCATAAAGGAATTAGGAATGATACATGAAATATGGAGATAATATAATGAATAGTAATGATTTTTATCAGATAGTTAAAGAAGAAGGACTGGATAAGTATAATATTGGCGATTCTAAGGATAGTTGTAGAGTGGCAAATGTTCTCGGTATAGTAGAGGATAGTAGTTGGATTGTATATGAAACCGATGAGAGAGCAGCATTTCACATACTTTCAATACATGAGTCAAAAGAGAAAGCTTATGAGGAACTTCTTATAGAGCTGAGAAATAGAAAAAGAAAAGAGGATATAATGAAAAAGATTCGCCGTAAATAAAGTGACTAATATACCATATTAGCTTCAGTGCTTTTTTATCAGGGCATTATCAACCTACCGTAGATCAGGCAATGAATTATCAAGCTCTATTTGAACAACAGGGCTTATCGTTAAATAAAACAAGGCTTGAATATTATTATATACCGATTGATGCTAAGGAATGTTGTAGTAATCCTGTACTTGAATATATAAAAATGTTAGAAGAGGTATAATAATTATGAATCATGAGATGTTTAAAAAGAAATTTATTGAAATACTCACGAGCAAAGGCGTAGATGTAAATTGAAAAACGTTTCATATGCATCCAATAGAAGAAAATAAAAAATATAATTCTATGGATGATATGTTTAGATTGGTTGTGTGCGCGCCTATAAATGAGTTAGAAAAGGGAAGAATTAAATTTTGGATTTTTACATGAATGATTAAGGAAAAACTCTTACACTTCTATAAAATAGTTCAGTAGTGCGAAGAATACTTGTTACATATGAAATTTATAAATGACTAGTTTATTTATTTCTCTTGTGCAAAGATTTAGTGCAAATAAAAAAGAGTTGTGCTGACAGTTGAGTAACTGACAGAGACATTGCATTTTTATACATTTTTTCATATTCATTAGGAGACTAACATGTTGCATATTGAAAAAGGACAAGATATAAATCAGGAATTACTTAAAAAATATAAATCAGTAGTACCATATGAATTAACAAAAATTTGGGAAGATTTTGGATTTTGTAGATTGGTGGGGGGATATCTAAAAGTAATTAATCCAGAAGATTATCAAGAATTGCTTAACGAAACATATTTTAGAGGAAAAATCTCTATTCCAATTCTAGCAACGGCTTTTGGGGATGTAATAACTCTTGAAGAAGGACAATATATTGGTATGGTTAAGTATAAAAACGGTGATTTTGTTATGCTCGCAAAAAGTTTCAAACGATTTATACAAAATCTTGACGATGACTATTTTTTTGAAAAATATTTTCAGATACCCCTGTATATAGAGGCGGTAAATAAATTAGGAAAACTAGAGCAGGATGAATGTTTTGGGTATGTGCCATTATTGGGATTAGGTGGTAGCGAAAAAGTTGATAATTTGAGTATAGTAAAAATAAGAGAACATATTGAGTTAATATCACAAATGGTAGGGAAAGTTGGCATGTAGTATTTGAGGAATAATTGAAGTATTTGAAGGTTTAACTTGAGGGTCTGACGGAAGCTAGACCCTTTAATATTATATTTCTAAAAAACATCATTTTTTATAGAGTCTGCCCCAGCATCTAAGAATGCTACAGAAGTAGTGTCGGGAGAAAATGCGGAACTGGCTGCTATCGATAGCCCGGAGATGGTTATTGAAGAGCTGGGATTATTAGCTAGCGATCCGGCACATGGATATAAAATTGAACCTCAAGGATTAAAAGAAAGAGACGTTGGATTAGCGTTAGAGGAAAGAGGAGATTTGGGGTATTATGAGTAAATATTATATTTTGGAAACCAAATTGACTAATATTAGTAAATATCTCGATAAAGTTAACATAGATGATGAGAGTACGGTCGAGTATTTACGATATTTTAAAGAATATGTAATAAAGTTAATAGAAGCAGTGAATAAAAGGAACATTAGAAATTCTGATGGCGCAGTACTAGGATTGGTAAGAGCTATATCGGATTATGATGAATTGTGTGCAGATGAAATCCTATGGTCATTAGTGATAGAAGCGGATTTGTATTATTCAAAGGAATGTAAGATATTTTGATAATATAGGACGAAAACGTAATATGGAAGATTGTTATAATGATTTTGTTGTCATAGGAGATAGAAAAGTTAATACTAAGTATTCTGTAAAAAAGATTATTAAATTTGAAAGTTTTAGTTATGTTTTATTAAAAATACCACGTGTTGATTTGGAGTACGATGAGTTAAATAATGTGTTTTGCTACGATGCACAAGGAAATTTAGTATGGCAAATTGACAATAGTATGCCATCTTGTGTTAAGAGTAAAGAGCAGATTCCATATATTGATTTAGAAATTATTGATGGATTGTTGTATGCTACAGATTTTTGGGGAAGAAGATTCTTGGTGGAGAGAACAACGGGGAAACTTTTAGATATAAAAATAGTCCATTAATTATTCTTCGCCGATTGTAAAATGAAGTTGGATAACTGAATAAAAAAGGTAAACATTTTTCATGCGAGGAACGTGTGATTGTTTAGTTACGTTTAAAGGATGAATTTTTCATCCGCGCTATTGCTAGAGAGATTGTCTATTACAGATGGAGATTTAATTAAATGTCAGTGGAATCAAAGTATAAGAAAAAAAATATGGATATTCAACAACAAATTAAAAAGGAAATGGAAAATGCTAAAAATGGAAAGAGTACAAAGGATTATACACAATTAAGAAATATATTAGAAGAACTTGAAAAAATGATGAATAATAAATGTTTACCATTGAACTATCCTAGAATAATAGTTGATTCTTGGGATTTTACTGATGAATTAGGTCTGGGATTATTAGAATTAGCAGAAATATATAAACGTTGGAAATAATTTGATGAATCACTAATGAATGATTTCGTATGTTTTTAATTATTTAATCAAACTTAATACAATCACTTAGAAAGATATTATATAGAGGCACTCCTGGCAGATTTGTTAAGAGTGCCTTTTATAAATAGAACATTGTAAAGCTAGCTATTCGTGCTAATAT
>NZ_FMUY01000037.1:0-2340 GCF_900101325.1 Pseudobutyrivibrio sp. AR14 | reverse complement strand
GACATGGAACGATATAGAAAAATGATATAGTAGATTAGAAATGTTCAAGCCGCAATAGCTAATGCTACTGCGGCTTGTTTGATGGACCAGGGGGACGGGGTTAGTGGACCATTTTGGATACACTAGATTTTTACATAGGACAGTTATTTCGTGAGAGATAGCTGTCCTTTATTTTTGCCATATCTTAATTGTAGCCAAGAGCTTTTCTTTTTGTTTATCATCAAGTGTTTGTATTGCATTCCAAAGAGCATTGTCTGTAGCCGACTTCTGGTATTCTGGTTCAAGCTTTCCAACAAGCTCATCTAGAGTAATTCCCATAAGTTTAGAATAGTAAATAAGGACTCTAAGGGACATGGCAGTACGTCCATTTTCAACGTTGCTGATGTAACCAGGTGTTACATCAAGGCCTTTTGCTACCTGGTTTTGCGTCATTCCTAGATTGATTCGATAGTTTTTTATTTGTTCTCCGTAATTCTCATTCATGATTCCAACCTCATTTATTAATAATATAGTTAATTATACTATTGGTATTGATTTTGCTGAAGTATTTGATTAGTATAGTATATATACTAAGAGTATACTAGTGGTTAAAGTTGAGGATGAAAGCAAATTATAGCAAGTGATTGACACCCTATTGAATAGGGATTATATTATAGATAGGAGTTATTATGACTAGAACTTTTATTCAAACAAAAGAATTTTCTCGGAATTGGGATGATTTAGGTTTTGATGATGAGGATCTTCGTGTACTTGAGTTAGACATAATGAAGAATCCTGATAAGTATCCCGTTATGAGTGGAACAGGAGGTCTTCGAAAAGCTAGAGTTTCATTAGAAAATAAAGGAAAAAGCGGGGGTGCAAGAGTATGTTACGTTGACTTTGTTTTTGCAGAAACCGTTTACCTAGTTACTGTCTATGGAAAAAATGAAAAGGATAATCTATCTAAAAAAGAAAGAAACGAAGTAAAAAAGGTGATTGAAGTGCTTAAAAGGAGCCTTGGAGGTGAGTAATATGAGCGATAACAGAGTATTTAATAGTATTATGACAGGTCTTAATGAAGCACTTGAGGATGCTCAGAGTGAAAAACCTATTCTTAAAAGACATAAGATTGTGGTAGAGCCTGTTAAAATATATGAAGCAGCAGAAGTTAAGAAAATAAGAAATTCAACTGGAATGTCTCAGAAGTCATTTGCAAGCTACATAGGTGTGTCGGATAAAACAGTTGAAGCGTGGGAGGCTGGAATTAATCATCCATCAGGCGCAGCAAGCAGACTATTGAGAATGATGGAAATGGATAAGGATTTGGTTATTAGATTTCCATTTGTGAAAAATGCAATTGCAAAGTAATGGACCTAGGGGACGGAGTTAGTGGACCATTTACGGTTGAATTGTTGATGGAGGAGAATAAAATGGCAGACGAGATTTTTGACATCGTAGATGAAAATGGGCAGCCTACTGGCGAGAGGGTGACTAGGTCACAGGCTCATGCCGATGGCGTTAGACACAGGACTGCGCACATATGGGTGCTTCGGGAAAATGGGGACAAGACGGAGGTGCTACTGCAGAAGAGGGCACTTAACAAGGATTCTTTCCTGGCAGATATGATACTTCATCAGCGGGCCATATCCAGGCGGGAGACGAGCCGCTGGAGTCGGCTATCAGGGAGTTATCGGAGGAGCTTGGTCTTCAGGTAGTGCCGGAGGATTTGCATTTTGAAGGGACATTTCCTATTCAGTATGAGAAGGAATTCCATGGGAAGCCCTTCAAGGACAATGAAATAGCGTTTGTGTATGTCTACGACGAGGAGGCAGGCATTGACGATATTACCATTCAGGAGGAAGAGCTGGATGGGGTGGAATGGTTTGAGCTGGAAGAGGTGTACAGGGCTTGCCAGCCGCCGAGAGATGAGAAGTTTTGCGTGCCAATGGGTGGACTTGAGATAGTGCGAAGGTATGTGAAGGAGCGGAAGAGAAGATTCGATAGCGTGTTTTCGTGCATGTGCATTGGCGTATTGATTGGCATCACAATCGGGGCAGCCTTTGGAGTTATTAATTACCGCATTGGAACATGGATGACTGTAGGGATGATGCTAGGATTGATTGGAGGATTTGTTGCTTCGCGAACTATTAGGAGAGAGGTTCCTGCTAATAGTGAGCGTGGAGATGGCGAATGATGAACAAGGAAGGTAATTATAATATGTGCAAGGCTGTTATAGATTTGACTAATAAGGGAAGAACGGAAGGATATACTGAGGCCATAGCTTTTTCGATAAAGAGTATCATGCAATCATTTAACTATTCTTTTGAACAGGCATGTGCAGTACTTAAAATTGATGCCAAG
>NZ_FMUY01000005.1:202772-229228 GCF_900101325.1 Pseudobutyrivibrio sp. AR14 | reverse complement strand
TGTACTGCCTAGAAGAGAAAAAAGAAAATAGGCAGTAAGAGTTTTGAAAAAATGTACTGCCTAGAAAGAAAAAACAAAAATAGGCAGTATACACTTTTATAGCGAACTTCAGTGAGGTAGAATATTTTTATGTAGTATCTTCTATGGGATTTTTATAGGAGTTGAAATTAATTGAGAATTGGAGGGATTTTATGATATCTACAACAACACCTTCTATTGAAGGCAAGACAATTATTGAGTACAAGGGAATTGTATTTGGAGAAGTGGTAGCCGGAGTAAATGTTATAAAGGATTTTGCTGCTGGGCTATCTAATTTCTTCGGTGGTCGTTCAACTACCTATGAGGATGAATTGATTCAGGCAAGACAATCAGCTCTTGCTGAGATGGAGCAGAGAGCAGCACAGTTAGGAGCCAATGCAGTTGTTGGGGTAGATATAGATTATGAAGTACTAGGCTCAGACAACGGCATGCTTATGGTAACTGCATCAGGCACAGCAGTTGTAGTGCAATAGTGCTGCATATCTTTGCTTGGTGTAGATAGATGATTTGGGTGAAGCTAGATAGCTTAGCGGGTCTTATATGGCAAGGGCCTTCAGAGTATCTAGGTATGCTTTCACTTGTGGATGGGTGCATTTGGATGGGTTCCAGATTGCTACAAAATGGGAAGCAAAATCCATTTTATAAGATACATGATTTTTGGAATCAAGTATTGATTGCCATCCGTTTGCTACAGAAAAGCAGCGTCCGGATCTGAGGAATAATCCTACGGAGTCCATGCTGTCTAGATACATTACTTCAACTGGCATTTCGCCTAGTAGTTTTTTTATATTGCCAAAGAAAGTATTCTTTAGCTTGTCTGGTAAATTTTTAGGCAAGAAAAGAGTGGTATTTCTAATTGAATCAAAATCAGGAGCATCTGGGTTTTTAAAACCTGGGTGCTTTTTATTTGCAACGAGATAATAAGAAATTGGATTTTGGGTTAGTTGCATCGTCTTACAACCAGAATGTTTTTGTGCCTCTTCGGCTCGACAAATAAGCACTTCTCCATTATCTAGAACGTTTGAAAAATCAGATGGTTCTATGAAGTTGGTGAAGTGATGAAAATTAGGATGGGAGTCCATAAAAGATGCTGTGGCATCTACGTATTCGTCAGGAATGCTAGTTCCTCTGGCAAAATTAATAATAAGAGGACTTGAGATTATCTTTGAGGAAATGGAATTCATAGTATCCTCATATACACTTTTGCATTTCTTTAAACCCTTATAGTAAATAGCACCAGCTTCTGTAAGGGTGATATTTTTCTTAATAGAACGATCAAAGAGCTTTACATTCAGCTCATCTTCCAATGAATTTATATGACGAGTAACCGCAGGTTGTGATATGAAAAGCTCCTCTGCGGTTTTGGTATAGTTTAGGTTTTCTGCTAGCTTAAGAAAGCATGTTAAGTCTTGTATTGTCATATTTACCCCCACTTACAGCGTAAAAACACAGCCACTTTAAATTGCCTGCGGCAAGGCTGTGTTGTGGTACATGATAATTCCGTCCCATATTGGGAAAATTATGTATGGTTATTATAACATTTTTGTTATATCAAAACCAGTATAGGTATTAGAAGAGTGGTGGAGTGAAATATAAAATTATAGACAGAAAATAACTTAACTAATTAGAGGAGGTTTTATTATGACACGAGAGGAATTAGTAGCAAATTTAATTAATTATGCATCACTTGCATTCAAGGTAGACGCATCGACACTTTCTGAGGATACAAATCTTAATGAGCTTGGTACATCCTCAGTTCAGCGTGTAGCTATGTCTGCATCAATTGAAAATGAGTACGATGTAATGATTCCAGTTGCAAGATTTGGTCAGTTTGAAACAATTGGAAAGCTTGCTGATTTCGTAATGGAAGAGGCGGAGTAATATTTCAAATCGATTGATGTAAAAATTGTAAGGCCAGAGGCCTTTGGCAAATTATCTGAAGGGAATAGATTAATGGTTAACAATGTAAAATTAGGTAAAAATTTAAGGAGTGTTTCCATAGTAGGAATCGGTGCTACTCCTTTTATGAATCTTATAAAAAATGATACTTATCATGGACTTACTAATGGTGAACTTTTTGGACATGCAGCTTTGGATGCAATGAAGGATGCCCATATTGAGCCAAGGGATGTTCAGTATTTCTTCCATGGCTCAGCAAATCCACATGTACTTAACAACTGCATCACACCAAATGTGCAGGTGGCAGATTGGTTTGGAATGAGAGGAAAGGGTTCACTTTCTCATTCAGAAGGATGCTGTACAGGATATATTGCACTAGAAGAAGCTGTATTTGCAGTAGCATCTGGCGCATACGATATTGTACTTTCAGGCGCTTGCGATATGGGTACAGGTATGCCAGACGGCAATACACCTGATCACATGAGAGTGGAGCTTTCGACAGAGGTTCTCTTTCCAGATTTGGATTCGATTTTTGATAGAGCATATGGACGCTATTTAGGTGGTGGTCCAGGAATGAACCATGATGACTGGATTAACCTATATGCTCATGAGAACAACTTGACACCAGATCAGGTGGATGATGTTCTCAATCATCAGTCTTATCACATGAGACGTGCTGGCGCACTTTGCCCAAGAGCAGTTCGCAGAACTACATTCGATGAGATGGCAAAAGAGGCTGGATATGATGATGTTTGGGAGTACATGAAGAGCCCTCACAATCCAAAGATGACTCAGTATTTAAGAACAAGCTCAGACTCATGTGTTGCAGATGGTGCAGCAGCATGTATAGTTGTTCCTACTGAGATTGCACATGAATTTACAGACAAGCCAGTTGAAGTACTTGCAACAGGTGCATCAGTTTTGGATGCTATTGTTCCTCATCTTGAGAAAAAGGCTACAGCAGAGGCAGCTCGTCAGGTATTTGAGGCAACTGGACTTACAGCAGATGACATGGATCTTGTAATGGTAAATGACTTCATCGGCTCGTCAGCATTCCTTGCAGCAGAGGAAATTGGATATCTTCCAAAGGGTGAGGGCTGGAAATATGTATTAGATGGCCGCACAGCTTTTGATGGCGATAAGCCTATAAATACAAATGGTGGTCGTACTTCATATGGTCATGCCTTTGGTGCATCTGGTATGGCAGATGTATTTGAGGCTGTTACTCAGATGCGTGGCGAGGCAGGACTTCGTCAGGTAAAGAAACTTCCAAAGCATGTATTCTTACGTGGATTTGGTGGAGCACAAAATGTTAGATGTTCAATTCTTAGAGCAGGATTTTAAGGAGGTTTACCATGGATAACAACAACACAATTAAAACAGAAGACTTCTGGAATCCTGAGCATATAGTTGAAAAATTCTGGAATGGTCTTGCTGAGGGGAAAATATATGGAAGAAAGTGCAAGGAGTGTGGTGCAATAGAATTTCCTCCACACCTTGCATGTAACGAATGTGGATATCATGAGACAGAGTGGACACAGCTTAGCGGAAAAGGAATGTTAAAAAGCTTTGTTTTCACAGGTATACTAAATGCCCGTCTCGAGCTTGAAGACAGAGGATTAAAGTATGTTTGTGGAGAGGTTCAGCTGGAGGAAGGTCCAGCTATTAATGCAGTAATTCTTGGCGTATCAAAGAAAAAGGGAAGAGAGATTGAGTCAAAACTTCCACTTCCTGTAAAGCCAGTATTTTTTGATATGGGAAGATATACAACACTTTTCTTTGAGCTTGATGAATAGGATGGTGTAGCTTATGTCAAAAAGATTTCCAGGAAAAGATTTATATCCAAATTTGTTTTCGTCTTTACGAATTGGAAATTTAAAATTAAAGAATAGAATAATTGCGGCCCCTACAAGCCCTAGCATGATTACAACAGAGGGATTGTTTACACCTGAGATGGCTGCGTATTTAGAGGAAAAAGCATTGGGTGGCTGCGCTGTGGTAACGTACGGCGAGGCTATCCCACATTCTAAAACAGGTAAGAGCCATAACAAACAGCTTCAGCTTGATGCTTTTGGTGTGCGTCAGGGACTGACAGAGTCTTCCCGAATGATTCACAATGCGGGAGGTCTTGCTAATATTCAGCTTTCTCACGGTGGTATGTATGGAGGACTTGCATCAGTTGGTGGAGACATAGGAAAAGATGGAAAGGCCTATGGACCTAGCGAGATGGATATGCCGGCAGGTCATGTCTATGAGATGCCTAAGGAATTAATATACGAGATTATAGAGTCCTACGGTAAGGCAGCAAAACTGTGTAAGGATGTGGGCTACGACATGGTTCAGGTCCATGCAGCCCATGGCTGGCTTTTTAATCAGTTTATGTCACCACTTTTCAACCACAGAACAGACGAATTTGGTGGTTCCCTTGAAAATAGGGTGAGATTTCTATCCCTTACCCTTGATGAGGTTAGAAAAAATGTTGGGCCAACTGTGGCCATAGAGCTTCGTATGAATGGAGATGATTTCCAGGAGGGGGGACTTACCCTTTCAGACTATGTGGAAATAGCAAAGATGATTGAGGATAAAGTTGATATGTTCAACATCTCTTGCGGAAATCATGAGGACCCAGCGATGTTTTGCAGAACACATCCTAGTTCATTTTTCCAAAGAGGTGTAAATGTTTATCTTTCTGCAGAAATTAAAAAGCATGTAAATAAGCCAGTGGCCTGTGTAGGCTCACTTAATGACCCTGCACAGATGGAAGAAATAATTGCCACAGGACAGGCAGACATGGTTGAAATTGGTAGAGCTCTTGTGGCTGATCCATATTTACCAAAGAAGGCACTTGAGGGAAGAGCAGATGACATCAGTCCTTGCTTAAGATGCTATGAATGCTTTGGTGCAACGGGACAGCTTGAGATGATTAAATGTACTGTGAACCCAACTCAAGGTCAGCAGCTAGAAGAAAAATACGGTGTACCTGCCCCAGAGTTCAAAAAGAAAATCTTGGTTGTAGGCGGTGGCCCTGCAGGAATGGAAGCTGCAATAACAGCGGCGAATCGCGGTCACGATGTAACTCTTGTTGAAAAAGAAAATCGTTTAGGTGGAAATCTTCATCCAGCTGGTGCAGCTTATTTTAAGGAAGATATTAAAAAGCTTTGCCAATGTCTCGAGAAACGTGTTGAAAAAGCGGGAGTCAAGGTAATTCTTAACACTGAGGTGGACCAATATTATGTAGAGGGATTTGCGCCTGATGCACTTTTTGTGGCAATTGGTTCAAATGAGCTTAGGCCTCCAATTAAGGGAATCGATGGTGACAATGTAATTATGGCCATCGATGCTGAGCTCCAACCAGAAAAGCTAGGTAAAAAAGTGGCAATTATGGGTGGCGGATTAGTAGGTGCAGAGGCAGCTTGTTCATTTGCAAAAGAAGGTCATGAAGTTTCAATCATTGAGATGAAACCAGATGTGGCAATGGAGGTCAACTCCTTCTACAGAGGAGGTCTGATGCCACATGTACAAGAAAGTGCTGAGATATTCGTAAATACGAAGGTAACAGAGATAACAGAAAAGGGCGTTATGGTAGAAAATGCTGATGGCAGCTTTTTAGTTGAAGCCGATTCGGTGGTATGCGCTCTAGGATTTAGACCAAAGACAAAAGAAGTGGATGAGCTCTGCGAGAAAGTAGATGAGTACTACATAATCGGTGATTGCAATCGCGTAGCTATGATTTATCAAGCAATGGACGCAGGCTATCACGCTGCTAGAAGGGTATAGACTAGAAGGATATTATGAAGAGCAATAAATACAATTTTAGTAAAAAACATTGGGGGATAATATTTCTTTGCTATCTGCTATTTATGATTGCTACGGCAGTTACCACAGATTCTGAGAATGTTATTCTTCCAAAGCTTGCAGCACAAAACAACTGGGATTACAGTGTTGTACTTACGCTAGCTACTGTAGCTGGCGTAAGCACAGTTGTGGGCAATATATTATTAGGAAAATTATGCGAAAAGCGTGGTGGTAAATTTTCCATTCTATTCGGAATAATTGCATCAGCTTTTTTCGTATTTTTATATGGAACATCAAAGAGCCTGCCTGTATTTGTTATAGGATTAATCGGTACTATTTGCTGCGGTCAGTCCATATCTTTTTTTGGAGCCAATTCAATTATTGCAAATTGGTTTCCTACAAAAAAAGGTCTTGCCATGGGATTTGTCACAGTAGGTCCACCTACATCCACAATTGTGATGGTTTCAGTCTTGAATATGATCATCAATAAAAATGGTGTAAATGGTGGAATCTATACCATTTGCATAGCATTGTTAGTAATGGCAATAGTATGTGTTCTCACAATCAAAAACACACCGGAAGAGGTGGGATGTACACCGGACAATCTGCCTGTGGAAAAAACAGTTGTTAATGAAAAATATAAGATAAATATTAGCGACGATAGTAATAAGACAGTTTTAACAACTGGAGAGATTCTTAAAAATAGGGATTTTTGGGCTATTCTATTTATAGTTAGCATCAGTAATATGTGTCTTACAGGGCTTATGGCTCAGTGGCTTGTGAGATATACAAGCAGCGGATTTCCTGAGGCAAAAGCTGCGACTCTTATGTCTATTTGCGCAATTGTAGGTATATTTGGAAGCATATTTGCAGGTTATGTGGAAAACAAGCTTGGAACAAAAAAGGCCTATGCTGTTCTGGCAGCTGTTTTTGCTACAGCATTTATTTTGAATGTCTCAAACATACTTCCACTTATGTACATATCAGTTCCTATGTTTGGAATGTGCATTACACTTTTCCAAATATTTATGCCTGCATTTGAAATAACAGTTTTTGGTAGGGACAATTTTAAAAAAGTTAACGGAATGATTTTTCCTATCGCCTGTATGTCAGGACAGGCAGCATTTATAGTGATAGCTGCATGTATCCGGGCATTCGGTGAGGTTAGATTTTCATATATCGTATTTGCGATATTACTTTTGATTACTATTATGTTGGCATTGACGCTTAGAGCAGGTGAGGAAGAGAAATGATGAACTTATCCTCTAGAGAAAAGAAAATTCTTTCCCTTTTAAACTCTACACATGGAATAGTTACAGGCAAGGAGCTATCTACAAAGCTCAGTGTCAGCGAAAGAACTATTCGAAGTGACATAAGCGATATTAACTCGCTTTTGGAGCCATTTGAAATAAAGATAGATGCTGTCCACAGAAAGGGCTACAGGCTTAGTGTAAAAGACCGTGTAGCCCTTGTTGGCATCTTTTCTCAGGAGCAAAGCTACATCACAAAGGAAGATAGAATAAGTACCTTACTGTTGAAGCTTCTTCGAAGTGATGGTTGGTTTGATTTAGGAAATCTAGAGGATGAAATGTTTGTCAGCAGCACTACTCTGGAGAAGGATATAAAGGCCCTCAAAAGGCAAATTTCTGAGCAGCATCCTCATATTCAAATATTAAGAAAAGACAACAAGATACGCTTAGAGGATGATGAGAGAAAAAAGAGGGATCTTTTGACTAGATTCTATGCTAAAAACTGGGATTACGATTCAAAAGATGGCATAGTTTTTAAGGAAATGGAATTTGGTAATAGTTTGTTAGTGGAAGTCCAGCAGCTGGTGAAACAGAGATTAAATGAGTCTGGGGTACACCTAGATGATTTTGCTTTCATCTATTTAACTATTGCAATTTCAGTTATGTTTTTTAGAGTAAAATCTGGATATACCGTAAATACGGATTTACTAAATAGTTCAAAGGATTCACCCGCAGATGATATTATTTCAGATGATTATAAAATTGACGAGGACATTAGATGTATTTTAGATCAATTAGCGGATATTGGAGATACGACATTTGATATTGGCGAATATATTTACATATCCCAGATTAAAAATCAGCTGGAGTTTCTATGTTTAAAAACATACTCAAAGAATTATGTTTTGACTAATACAAATGTGGTTTGTCACATGATTGTAAATGATTTATTGCAAAATATTTTTGATGAGTTTGGAATGGATTTCACAGAAGATGACAAACTGTTTATTGATTTGACAAGACATGTACAGGCGTTGATTAGTGGAATTGTGGCACCACACACTCAGAATCATTTGTTTGGATATGAGCTGAGAAAGAAGCATGCTATTTTGGCAGATATAGCAAGCTTTATGCGAAAGAAATTATCGAAAAAATGCGAGATAGAGCTAGGAATAGAAGAGGAAGATTATCTGCTTCCATTTTTAGTTTTATCTGAGGAGGCCTTGTACAGAAGACGTCGAGGCCAGGGAATTCAAGTGGCTGTTATTAGTCACTATAATGAGAGCATCACCCATTATTTAATGGAGACCTTGAAACAAAAATATGGAGGATATTTTAAATTTTATGGACCATACGCTCAGTACAATAAAGAGCTAATAGAATCGGATGTGAAATTCATTTTGACCACGGTGAAAATCGATGGATTTAGTGATTTGTTTCATGTACCATCCCTAGTGATTTCGCCCTTATTAACAGAAATAGATGAAGGTAATATCAATAGATACTTGGAAGATTTCAAAAAGGAATATTTGATAAAATAGTTTTCTCTTTATGAATAAGTGAATAGGTTTATACAAAGTAAAAACAGACCTAAATCAATTTAGATGAGGGTCTGTTTTTTATGGGTTTATTATAATTTAGCGATGGTTTGCTGTAGGTTAGCTAAATCTCCATCCAAATCCTGATATATTTTCTTGTAGTATGGATATAGCTGGTCGTAGGCTTTTTCCCATTCAGGGACAGGTTCTATGACCTCTTTTATTTTCACCATTTTTCTGACTGCTTCTGATAATTCAGGGTATATTCCAACTGCATGACCTGCTAGAAGAATGTCACCAAATGGCACATCACCAGAGATGTCGTCTAGCACGTAAACTGGCATGTGAAGCATGGATGCTTTTATTTTGTTCCAGGTTTTACTTTTTGAGCCACCACCAGTGATCCTTAAATTTTCAGCAATACCACCGGCATCCTTTATTGCGTCCATAACATGTCGTAGGGCAAATGCTGTTCCCTCGAAAATTGAGCGAATTATTTGAGCTCTATCTGTTGTCAGATTCAGTCCAATAAACATACCTCTAGCGTGGGAATTCCAAAGGGGAGCACGCTCGCCGCCTGCCATGTAAGGAAAGAAAAATAATCCGTCGGCACCAGGATTAATTTTCATGGCAACTTTGTTCATGTAGTCATAAATGTTTTTCCCGGCTTCGATGGAACTTGCTATATCTGCTTCGCCCATTTGTTCCACATACCATCTGATTGCAGCACCGGTGGTGCCAATAGGACCATCATATACAAATGGCATTGTTTCAAGTCCGACTGGGCGGGTTACAACTGGCACATCACAGGCACTAGCCTGTGGGGCACTAGCAAATATAAGTGATGAAGTTCCAGCACTTTCTCCTGCATCTCCTAGCTTACTGAGGCCTATTGCATACATGGAGGCCATGGCATCTGAGCATCCGGCAACAACAGGTGTGCCTTCCCAAAGACCTGTTTGCGCGGCCGCTTCCTTTGTAACGTAACCGATGATGTCGGTGCATTTTTTTACTGGTGGCATAATATCAGAAAGCGTTACCCCGATAACATCGCCAATTTCATCTGCCCATTCTAAGGTGGAAAGATTCATAAGTTGGGTGCGGCTTGCTGTATCAATATCGATAGTAAGCTGTCCGGTAAGTCTATAGTTAAGATAGCTATTTGCCTGCATGATTGTAGCAGTCTTTTCGAAAACCTCAGGCATATTTCTCTTTAACCAAAGAAGCTTGCCAGGTAAAAATGCAACACTTGGCTGGCCACCAACTATGCTAACAAATTTATCGAAACCAATTTTTTCTGTGATTTCGTTTGTTTCCTTTACGCTTCGTCCATCGGCATAGATGATTGCGTTGTGGACGGGATTACCCTGCTCATCTAGTGGAAGAAGTGTAGGACATTGGGAACTGATTGAAATACCTTTTATATTTGATACAACATCATCACCTGCAAGGGCTGTCATATATTTTAGAATAGCTATTGTGCTTGTCCACCAAGCAGATGGATCTTGCTCTATCATGTTTTGTCCTGGAAAAATTTTTCCAAGGCTTCTTGACGCTGTGGCAATTAGATTGCCCTCAGCATCCATAATGTTTCCTTTGACATTTGTTGTTCCTAAATCAATGCCAAGGAGATAGGCTTTATCTTCTCTCATAGAAACCTCCCATAACATAAAAATTCTCCTATAATCTTTCTTTTCCTAAATTATGTAAAAAGAAAATTGACTATTCAATTTCGTAGATTTCCGTTAATTGGCGGAAAAAAGAAAATTGATGGGAGATACCTCCTAAGGGTAATGTGGACATAGAAAGCCGACAGGCAAGATATATCGGGAGGAGAAATAAATGGCTTACAGTTTTTTTGTGCATACAGATCTTACCTTTGGTAAAGATGCAGTTCAGGCATTACCAAAGATTGTAGAAAGGGAAGGACTAAAAAGAGTAATGGTAATTTACGATGCCGGAGTAAAGGCAGCGGGAATTGCCAAGAAGGTTCTTCAAGAACTGAATAAATTATCAGGTCTTACAGTTACTGTTTTTGATGGAGTGGAGCCAAATCCATCTAATGAGCTAGTAGAGAAAATATATGGAATAGCTAAGGCAGAAGAGGTTCAGGGCTTTGTAGCAATTGGTGGTGGTTCATCCATTGATTCGGCAAAGGCAGTAAATGTACTTATGACAAATGAGGGACCTATTGGTCAGTATGGTGGAATTGGCATGGTAAATAACACTGTTTTACCTCTAATTGCAATTCCAACTACAGCAGGAACCTCCAGCGAAATCACTAATGTTACTGCACTAACAGACACAAAGGCAGTTTGTAAATACGTAGTAATCGACAACAAGATTACACCTAAATACGTAATTGCGGATCCAGAATTTACACGAACAATGCCAAAGTCAGTTACGGCGGCAACTGGAATGGATGCTATCACTCACGCAGTAGAATCATATATTTCCAATATGTCAAATCCACTTACAAAATACAATTCACTGCAGGGATTAAAGATTTTCCATAGGAATCTTAAAAAGGCTGTGGAAAATGGTGATGATATGGAAGCTAGAGAGCAGATGATGCTGGGATGTATTATAACAGGCTTTGGATTTTCAAATGCAAATCTAGGATTTGTTCATGGAATCGCCCATACCTTAAGCGCGCATTTTGGCTTACCACACGGAATGGCAAATGCATGCGTGCTGCCATATGTAATGGCATACAATGCCCCTTGCTGCAAGGCAGAAATGATTGAGCTTGCTAAGGCAATTGACATACCAATGACTGGAAATGAGGATGAGGATATTCTGGCGCTATCAAAGGAGCTTCTTAACATGACAAAGGCTCTTGGAATCAAGACACTTTCAGAACAGGGCATAAAAGAAAGCGATTTTGATATGTTGGCAGAAGATGTTTTGAAGGAGCCAGTATTAAATTTCAATCCACGTCAGGGAATTACAAAGGATGATATTATCTCGATTTTAAAGCAGGCATATTAGGTGACTGTTTTCAATTACATAGAAAAGGAAGGTAAAAATTATGAATTATGAAAAGACTAGACAGACAGTTTTAGAGGCGATTTTAGAGGCTGTTGAAAAGGGACTTATTAATGGTACATCAGGAAACATTTGCATGAGAACTCCTGAAGACAAAACTATTTGTTGCATAACACCATCTGGAATTTCCTACACAGGAATGACTGCTGAGGATATAGCGGTTGTAAAGATGCATGATGATGGAAAAAATGAGTGGATTGAAGGAAATTTCAAGCCATCATCTGAACTTCCAATGCACACAGCTGTCCTTAGAAGACGCCCAGAAATTAATGCAACAGTTCATACACACAGCATGTATGCAACAATTTGCGCTATGGGTGAAAACCCAGAGCTTCGCCCAATTACACCTCCACAGTGTGAATTTACACCAGTTGGAATTGTAAGCTTTACGATGCCAGGTTCAAACGAAGTGGCAGACAAGGTGGCAAATACCCTTGGTGACAATGGACTTGTTTGTCTCATTAAGAATCATGGTATGTTCTCATGCGGTGAGAACATGAAGCAGGCAATGCATGCAACAATTTACACAGAGGAAATGGCGCAGACAACAGTTATTGCAAAGACACTTGGAACATACGAGCCAATGTCAAAAGAAGCAGAAAAGGCAATGCAGGATTTAATTGCCGCAGATAAGGCTGTTTAAAAAGCAATCATGGATGTCTGGGTTTTCCTGTGGAGCGTAGAAAAAATAGGATATTAGGAGATTTTATAATGAAAAAATTAGCTTTATGTACTTCCCTTCCTGAAGGGGAGCTTGAAAAAATCAAAAAAGAGTGTGAGGTTACCATTTGCGGTGAATTAAAACACGGTAAAGGTAATGTTACAGAGGAAATGACTCGCGAAGAATGTATGGGAGCAGAAATCGTAGTTCTTGGTGATGAAGTTGCAGGTACAGACACTATTAACGCATGGATTGAGTCTGGTATGAAATTTATCGGTGTAGCAAAAGGCACACCAGTTACTGTGGACAATGATGCCCTTAAGGCAGCAGGAATTCCTCTTACATATACACCAGGAAGAAATGCAGTTGCAGTTGCAGAGTATTGCATAGGCATGATGATTGCGTCAACACGTTTCATGACAAGAGCTGTAGCAGGTCTTTTGATGGGAGAGCATTTAGGACCAGCTGTAGATGATATTTACAATGTTCCTGATGTAAAAAATGTAATATGGGGACCACTTGATGAGAATCACCCATACACAGATTACGGTATTGGATTTGAGCTTTATGGAAAGAAGCTAGGCCTTGCAGGATATGGCGCAATTGGCCGAGAAGTTGCAAAGAGAGCAATGGCATTTGGCATGGAAATATTAGCATACGATCCTTATCTTGATGCAAAGGTAATTGAGGAGACAGGAGCAAAAGCAGTTGACTTAGATACAATGCTTGCTCAGGCAGATATTGTCAGCATCCATCTTCCTGTTGTGCCTTCAACAAGGGGAATAGTAAACAAAGACTGGTTCAATAAAATGAAGCCTACTGCATTTGTGATTAATACAGCACGTGCTGCTGTTATTGACCAAAAGGATTTTGTGGAGGCCCTTGAAAACAAGACTATTGCAGGCGCGGCAGTGGATGTATATTGGCAGGAGCCTGTTCCAGCAAATCACCCACTTCTTAAGATGAAAAATGTACTCTGTTCACCTCATTTTGCTGGTCTTACAACAGATGTAGACGGATGGTCAGGTCGCAAGATGGCTGAAAACGTAAATGCGTATTTGGCTGGTGCAGCGTTGCCATACGTGTGGAACAAATAAGAACATGTCTGTAGCTAACAAGCTCTGATATTTTTGCTGATAAATAAACAGGCTTGTTAGTGTAGCAGATAAGATATGAGGTATTTATGGAAAAGTTAAATATTTTATTTGTGACAGGTCTTGTTACAGCGGAGCATCAGGGCCGTGCTATTGCTAGTAGGATTAGAGAGCTCCTTGAGGCTACTGGAAGATTTAATGTAGTTATTACTGAGGAATTTAGAAACATTACTCATGAGTATTTAGAACCTTACGATGCTCTATTTATTAATTATGATGGTAAGCTCTGGCCAACTGAACATGCTAGACGTTTTGGGGAGCAGAGTGAGGCTGCTGTGTATGATTTTGTATCAAAGGGAAAGGGCGTTGTGTTTTATCACTCTACAATTTGGGTGGACCCAGATTGGCCTGATGAGTGGAGAAAACTCCTTGGTGGATACTGTGCTATGGATAAGGGCTGCAGACGTGTTCCAAAGGATGATCACTTTGTTGAAATCATGGATAAGAATAGCCCTATTACTAAGGACATTGATGCTAAATGGATGAATGTTTTTGATGATTTATTTACACAGGTGATTGTGCATCCAGAGGCAAAAATGCATGTATTAGCATCGATTTTTGATGATGTGGAGAACTATAAAGTTCCAGGTTGGCCACCAAAGCATCATCCAGTAGATATACCTGATGGAAAACTTGAGAATATGCCAGGTGTAAATGAATATACTCCAGTAATTTGGACTAATGAATATGGAAAAGGTCGAGTTTTTGTTTCATCTATCGGACATTGGGAGGCACTTGATAGATTTAACTTTATCACTATGCTTGTCCGTGGAACTGAATGGGCTGCATCAGGAAAAGTAACACTTGAGCGTCCTAACAGGGAAGGGGATAACCGGCTGAAACTTTTCCCATATTATTAATTGATAAGTAATGCCACTAAAGAAGTAATTCTAGGTGGCATTTCTTAAATAAAATAACATGGAGGGTTTTTTGTTATGGAGAAAAAGAAAGGATTTGGAAAAGGCTGGCTGTTGATTATCTACGGGTTTTTAGGATATTTCACAGCGACAGCAGTAGGTAGTGCCATGAATGCAGCCGCAGGAACTCTTGCGGAGCTAAGAGGTTGGCAGGCAGCGGTTCTGACAAGTTTGATTTCTCTGGGAAGCTTAGCAAATATTGTTGCTTGCTTCGTGCTTGGAAAACTTGCAGCAAGGCGTTCAGCAAAAACACTTAGCATCATTTGTTTTGCAATCTATGTTGTAGTAATGGTAGGTTTAGGCCTCACTACAAATTTAGCTGTGTTTGCTATTTGTCTCATTCTTGCAAATGGTATTTCCTGTGGTATTGGTTATCAACTTGGACCAGTAATGTTTTCAAAGTGGTTTCCTAAGAGAAAGGGAATTGTCATGGGAATAGTTACAATGGGAATTCCACTTTGTGCTGGTGTTGCCACAATGATCTATCAGAGAGGATATGAGGCAGGAGGTTCACTTGGCGGTTTCACGCCATTTATCGCAATTGCGATAGTTGCCTGTCTGTTACTTTGTCTATTTATAAAGGAAAATCCTGCTGATGCAGGCTATACTCCTGATAATGGTGTGGAAGTTGAGGGAGAATCAGAGCAGAAAGTGAATGTGGAAAGTATCTGGACTACATCAAAACTTCTAAAGACTCCACAAGTATGGGCACACAGCATTGCTTTAGGTTTTCAGTTATTATTTGCATCGGGACTTATGGTGCAACTGTTTCCACGACTTCTTGAGATTGGATTTGACCCAGGTACAGCCGGTGTGATGATGCTTGCCTCCGGTTTGCTTGCTCTTCCAGGCTCTTATTTATGTGGTGTTATTGACTCAAAAATTGGCGCAAGAAAAGCTGCAATTACTTCATATGTATTTGGAATGATTGCAATGGCGGCAAATCTTACAGGCACAACTGTAGGCGTATGGATTTCACTTGTTTGCATTGGTATGGTTGTAGGTGGAGCAGCTAACTGGCCAGCATCACTTTGTGTAGAGGAGTTTGGTGAAAGCTTTGCAAATGGATACGGAATTATTCAGCCAATGATTCAGTGTGTGGGAGCTGTAGGACCAGCTTTCTTTGCGCTTTTCTATGGCCTTACAGGAAGCTATAGAATTCCATATATCTGTGGTGGAATTCTTATGCTTGTGGGATTATTGATTTATCTTCTTGTCTGCAAACCTGGTTTTGTAAAAGAAGAGGAAGCTAGGCTAGCTTTGAAAAGATAATAGTATAATGATTGCAAAAAGCAGGTTATCAATTAGATGACCTGCTTTTTTATTGCAATAAAAGATAAAGTTACAGAAATCATTTAAGTATTCTATATGGGCCATTCCAATTAAAATTGTCATAGTAATAAATGAAGTAGGAGGAGTAACTATGAATAAACTAAAAATAAAAATTGGAATAATGTCACTTTGTTCAGTGGCTTTATCATATATGGCCTTGTCGCCAATTATAGCAAGCATTGGAGCAGATTTTACAGGGGTTGATGAGACTCTGGTGCAAATGGTCTTTACACTGCCTAGCCTTTTGTTTATCATCGGCTCACCTCTAAGTGGAATTGCTATGAGTTATATAAATAAAAAGACCATAGCCTTGTTTTCCCTAAGCTGTTACTTGGTAGGTGGACTTTTTCCATTCTTTTTCAATTCCAGTATATGGTTACTTTTAGTGGGAAGCTTGATAATAGGTGTAGGCACAGGTTTTTTGATGCCACTTATCAATGGTTTTATAGTCCAATATTTTGATAAAAATGACAGGGCCCCACTTATGGGAATGAACGCCATATTTACAGCTCTTGGAGCCCTTACATTTATATTTATAGGCGGGCAGTTATCTAGATTTGGATGGAGATATACTTATCTTGCATTTGCACTTGTGATTGGCATAATTGCAGTAGCAGGTATTTGTCTTCCAAATGGTGAACCTCAGAGGGCTGAGGGCAGCGAGAAAGCTGGAAAAGCTAGTGCTTTTGAAATGAATCTATATATATTGGGATTATTTGTAATTGGATTTATTTATTTTGTAGTACAGAATGCATTTAACACCAATTCATCCGCATATGTGATAAATGTATTGGGAAAGGATGCGGCTATGGCAAGCCTAGTTACTATGATTAACACAATAGGAGGCATCATTGGAGGAATGAGCTTTAGCCGTATTGCATATAGGGCAAAGAGCCAAATCGAGACAATTACTCTAGCAGTAATAGCGGTGGGATTTTTTATTACATTTTTTATTCCTAGTACCGTAGCATTTTTTGCTGGCAGTTTTTTGATTGGTTATGGATTCGCCATTTTTAATGCAGCTGGTTCATATTTGCTTTCTTACAATACAAGACCAGAGACTAACGCATTTACGGTATCGGTATATTTGGCATTGATAAATTTTGGTGCTGCAATTTCTCCTATTGTGGTTAATGCTTGTACAGGATTTATGGGAGAAGGAATCCAAAATAAATTTTTATTCGTGGGTATCGTAATTACGATAATTGGTGTGGGTTCTTACTTGTTAAATGCAAAGAAGGACAATTAGAATCTAAATGCAAAATAAAACCCCTAGTTAATCAGGATAAAATGATTAACTAGGGGTTGTTTTTTAGTAAACTTATGACAATTTAAAAACAACATCTAATATTGCAATCACCCACAGGTGAAGAGGATAGAAAACATAGAAGAACCACTTGCTAAAAGCAGTTTTTCTGCCCTCTTGGCCGTTGTATAGAAAGATGAAAGGAACAACCAATAAAGTCATCCAATCACTGTTAAAACAGAACATTTGGAAGCTGTTTTGTATTCCTGCAAATCCACCGTAAAAGACAAAGAACATAAGAAAGCTGTAGATGATAGTTGCAATGGCCAGCTTTGCCTTACTATCATGGAAGAAGTAAGCAAACAAGATGAATGGAATCAGTTGGATTCCACCTTCTAGCATGATAAAGGCACCAAATGGTAAAGGAATAAATAAGACGAGAGCAACTAAAGTTATGAGAATAGCCGCGCCTCTTAGTAAAAGTTTTTTTCCAGTCGCCTCAGTATTCTT
The DNA here is from genome assembly GCF_900101325.1 of Pseudobutyrivibrio sp. AR14. Lineage (NCBI taxonomy): Bacteria > Bacillati > Bacillota > Clostridia > Lachnospirales > Lachnospiraceae > Pseudobutyrivibrio > Pseudobutyrivibrio sp. AR14. The sequence goes on along the minus strand of NZ_FMUY01000005.1, from coordinate 211,839 downwards.
TGCAATTTCAAAAAGCCATATGATGGTAAATCCAAAAGCAAGTGTTAGGAAAATGTTATCCGGAATACCATCGCCATCAAAAATTTTGTATGAGATTATGCTTCCGACTTGTGTGATAATTGCAGCAATCCAAAGTCGAGCACAATATTTACCTCTGGATTTAGTGTGGAAAAATCCATCAACCATAAGCCAAGCAAATAGTGGTGAAACAAATCGTGTTATAGGATGCACAATTGGGCTTAAAAGGGAGGAATTGCGTAGCCATAAATTATCAAGAACCATAAATACAAGCGCAATATTTTTCAATTGAGCTCTGTTTAAACCAAATTTCATAACATTACCTCCTTTGAACTTCTAAATTAATCTACAAAGTTTAATATCTAGCTAGCATAAGCTACATTGGTGAACAAATCGTACTCGCTTACACCGTCTACGTAAAAGACTTCAATACCATCTTCCTCCTTAGAGCTGTAGATGAGGTATCCTAAAAACTCATCATTCTCATCAGAAAAACCGATGCAATTTTGTCCTAGAATACAAGGATAAATTTTATCTCCTGCCTTAGCTGATTTTGGCTCCTCACCGGATTCATCGTAAAATGTAATATCCTGTTTCAGTTCAAGTCCGGTTGGGTTTGTGATTTTAGGATGTTTTTCGGCAGTCCAAAGGCCGGTCTTATCATAATAAAATTGATTAGAAGTAATCCATGTACCAAAGACGTCTACAACCTCTCCTAATAAGAGATTGTTATCGGTAAATTCATAAACTTTATATCCATCTAAAGAGTCGATTTCCTTAAGCTCGCCATCTTCCCATCTGTACAAGATAGTCTGATAGGTACAACAAATTCCACTAAGAGAGGCAATTACATAATTGCCATCTTCAGCTTGAGAATAGTATGCCGATGCAAATTCGATGTCTGGATCTGTATTCTCATCTACGACGGATATAGTTTGATCCTTAATCTGAATGTCATAGTAGTATTTGTCTTCATCCTCTAAATAATTAGACTCAAAAGTGATTTCATCCATTTGGCCATCAGAATCAATATCTATCTCTTTAGGGCTATTTTCCTCTAATTGAAGAGAAAAGAAGTCTTGGTCTGGGGTGTCACTATCATCTGAATCTTCTTCATCAGTTGATGTGGCAGTTTCAGTTGTGGTCTGCGCTGGTGTATTTCCTGCCACCTCTGTGTTGTTTGGTTTGTTTTCCCCGCAAGAAGTAAGCATAGCTGCAGACAATGAAAGTGATATTAATAAATTTAATTCTCTTTTCATAACTACCTCCGTTTCAAAACATTAATTGTTTGTACAATAATATGCCAAATACTGTATTATGTCAAATAATACAGTTTGTAGACTAGAATGTTACAGATAAAAATGTCATAATAAGCTAAGGTAAATTGATGCAAAATTTAAATAAAGGGGGCTAATTATGAATAAAGAATTTCTTGAAGAACGTGAATTTAAAAAATTGCTGGCAGCAAAGAAATATAAGATTTATTTCCAAGAAGAAAGTGACTGCGTTATTGCTGAAACTGAAGTGGGAGATGTAGTTATCGCCTTCAGTGAGTATGAATATTACTCTATGAACCCGGAGGAAATCGAGCAAAAAATATATGAGGGAATAAAATCTCGGAGTAAATAAAAAACTTACACAGACAAAAAAATTCTGCTATAATCCCTACTTGTGTTAAAAATATAGAAGATGTACGCAGGTATCATTGGAAACGCACACCCTTGTGGTGATAACGAACAACACGCTGAAGTCTTCTCTGGTTTTATGAAAGGAGAAACAACGTGTTACCACAGAATAAGTTTCAAGAAGTTATTTTTACAATGTTTATGGCTTTTGTCATGGTGTATGCAATGATTTGCTACAATATCTCACTTAATGTTGGAGGATTAAAGAATTTTGTTTTTCTCGCTGCATTTAAGGAGATGATAGTCATGTGGCCTATTGCCGTAGTATTAGAATTGCTTTTTGTTGGCAAGCTGGCACAGAAGCTTGCATTTAGATTCGTCACACCAGGCAAGGACCCAATTATAATGATGATTCTTGCAATTTCTACAATGTCAGTTTGCCTCATGTGTCCGCTTATGAGTTTGACAGCAACAATTCTTTTTAAGAATGCTGGAACTGAGATTGTGGCTGTATGGCTTCAGACTACAGCTATGAATTTTCTAGTAGCTCTCTGTTGGCAGATTTTCTTTGCGGGTCCATTTGTTAGAAATGTTTTTGGCTTTTTTGTAAAGAAGAAAAATAAGTAGTATAGTAAATACAGTATTTAGATGATAGATTTCGTCTGAATACTGTTTTTTTATGTCTATTTCCTGGAGGAAAATATATAATAGAACCAGAATTGATTATATGGGAGGTTTTTTTAGTATGGGAGTTACATTTGGTCTTGATTTAGGAATAGCATCTGTAGGATGGGCTGTAGTTAATGACGATTATGAGGTTTTGGAGTCATGTTCGAATATTTTCCCGGCTGCGGAAGCATCTCAAAATGCTGAGAGGAGAGATTTTAGACAAGGTCGTAGATTAACAAGACGTCGTAGGACAAGGATAAATGATTTTAAAAAACTTTGGAGTAAATATGGATTTACCATTCCAAAGGATGATCTAAATGATGTTCTTGAAATAAAAAATAAAGGACTATTAGAAAAGCTATCAGAAGATGAGGTGTATTATGTACTCCTGTATAGCTTGAAGCATAGAGGAATCTCATATTTAGATGATGCTGATGACGGTAGTAACTCATCTGATTACGGAAAGAGTATTGCTAGAAATGAACAAGAATTAAAGGATAAACTTCCTTGTCAGATTCAACTAGAACGTCTTCAAAAGTATGGTGCATATAGGGGTAACATCATCATTAAAGAGGGTGATGAGCAGGTTACTCTCAGAAATATATTTACCACTTCTGCTTACAAAAAGGAAGCAGAGGCTTTTATTGATGCTCAAATATCTTTTAATGCTAAGTTTGGTGGCAAATTTAAAGAAGAATATCTTGAGATTTTTTCTAGAAAAAGAGAATACTATGAAGGTCCGGGAAATGAGCTCTCTCGAACCGATTATGGCAAGTACACTACTGAGTTAGATGTAAATGGAAATTATATTACGGTAGATAATATTTTTGACAAGCTAATCGGTAAATGTAGTGTTAATCATGAAGAAAAACGTGCAGCGGGCGCTTCCTATACCGCCCAAGAGTTTAACGTTCTTAATGATCTAAATAATCTAAAGATTGAATCCGAATCCGATTTTGTAGAAGCAGGTAAATTGACGGAAAACGCTAAGCGACAGATTGTTGAAAGAATAAAAATTGCAAAGGCTGTCAATGTTCCAAATATTATTAAGGATGTTATAAAAGATAAGAAATGCCAGATTTCAGGTGCGCGAATAGATAAGAATGAGAAAGAGATTTATCATTCTTTCGAAGTATACAATAAATTGCGAAGGGCTCTCGAAGATATTGATGTTGATATTACTGCGTACTATAGAGAAGAGTTAGATGATATAGGAGATATTCTAACTCTTAATACAGATAGAGAATCTATCCTAAAAGCTATTAAGAGAAAAGGAATGGATTTATCAGATGAAATTGTTGATTGTCTAATCAAAGTTAGAAAAGCTAATGGTTCTTTGTTTAGTAAATGGCAATCATTCGGATATACCATTATGAGAGAATTGATTCCCGAATTATATGCTCAGCCAAAGAATCAGATGGAACTTCTTACAGCTATGGGTGTATTTAAATCTAGCGATGAGAAGTTCGCTGATTATAAAGAGATTCCAGCAGATATAATTACAGAAGAAATATATAATCCGGTAGTTTCTAAAACTGTGAGAATAACAGTGAGGATTTTAAATGCTCTTATAAAAAAGTATGGTTATCCAGATAGAATAGTAATCGAAATGCCAAGGGACAAAAATTCTGATGAAGAAAAAGCTCGAATTGGCAAGGAACAACGTTTAAATGAAAACGAATTAAAAGACATCAAGGCAAAAGTGAAGGCTGAGTATGGACGGGAGATAACTGACCAAGACTTTAGGCAACATAAACAACTGTCGCTTAAACTAAAGCTATGGAATGAACAGGGGGGAGTTTGTCCGTATTCTGGCAAACCTATCAGAATAGATGATTTGATTAACAACAATGATATGTTTGAAGTGGATCATATAATACCTCTTTCTATTTCTTATGATGATAGTAGATCAAATAAGGTCCTTGTGTATGCTACTGAAAATCAAAATAAAGGAAATAGGACTCCTTATGAGTACTTAATCAATTTGAACCGAGATTGGGATTTTGATAATTATATGGATTTTGTGCTTAGGACCTATAAGGATGCTAGCAAGCGCAAGAAAAAGGAAAATCTATTATTTGCTGAAGATATAACTAGAATTGATGTTTTACAGGGATTTGTTAATAGAAATATTAACGATACTCGTTATGCATCAAAGGTTGTTTTGAACTCTTTGCAGCAGTATTTCAAAAAAAGAGAGTGCAATACTAAGATTAAGGTCATTAGAGGTAGTTTTACCCATCAAATGCGTGTTAATCTTAAGCTTAATAAGAATAGAGATGAGTCTTATGTGCACCATGCAGTAGATGCAATGTTAATTGCTTTTTCCCAGATGGGATATGATTCTTGGAGAAAACTGACAGAGCAGTTTATTGATTTTGAAGATGGTGAATATATAGATAAGGCAGCCTTTGAGAAGTTGCTTATGAGTGATGAGGCATACAAAAATGCCTTATATCAGTCAAAATGGATGAAGATTAAGGGCAACATTGAGAATGCTGCAGAGAAGAATAAATATTGGTATCAAGTAAATAAGAAATGTAATAGGGCACTCTGTAATCAGACAGTATATGGCACGCGAGAGTTAGAGGGGAAAGTATGCAAAATTAACAAGCTTGATATTAGAACAGATGATGGTGTTAAAAAGTTTAAAGGCATAGTAGAAAAGAAACCTGAAAGATTTCTTATGTGTCGAAACGACCCAAAGACTTTTGAACTATTGATGGATATTTGGAAAAATTATTCTGATGCGAAAAATCCATTTTTGGAGTATGAACGAGAAAATAACGATACTATTAGGAAATACTCAAAGAAAGGAAATGGTCCTAAAATCACTTATTTGAAGTATGAGGATGGTGAAGTAGGAAGTTGCATTGATATTTCTCATAAGTATGGATTTGAAAAGAATAGTAGGAAAGTAATATTAGATTCTTTGAATCCATATAGAATGGATGTCTATTATAAAGCGGATGAACAAAAGTATTACCTTGTTGGAATAAAGCAAGCAGATATTAAGTGTGAAGGTAATAGTTTTGTAATTGATGAGGATAAATATGCCGAGGCTTTGGTAAATGAGAAAATGCTCAAATTAGGACAGAAGCGTTCTGATTTGCCGGGCCTAGGATACGAGTATCGTCTCACCTTCTATAAGGAAGATATTATTGAGTATGAGAAGGATGGCGAAATTTTTGTAGAAAGGCTGCTGTCTAGAACAAAACCTAATGTCAGAAATTATATAGAAACAAAGCCTGTTGAGGTAGCCGCTTTTAAAGATAGAAAGCAGGTTGGTCTTTCAAAGACTACACATATTAGAAAAATTACAACGGACATCCTTGGTAATCGCTTTTATGTGGATAAAATGAACTTTAGCTTAGTTGTTGGTAAGCAGTAAAGTGGCATATCTTTCGAAAAATAGTAAATGATGGTATAATATGATTAGAAATATGTTTTATAGGAGTATTATGGCATTAAAAATTCTTTATCATGGAACCGATATAGATAGTGCTAAGGATATTTGTTCAGCACAAAGTATTGACGTTTCCAGAGGGGCAAAGCATACTGATTTTGGTCAGGGGTTCTACTTGACTGATGATTTCGATAGAGCTTTAAAATGGGCTAAGCATAAGGCTAGTGTTAGAGGAAAAGCTCCTGCTGTTGTTACAGCAGAGGTTGATTTAGAAGCAGCAAAACCATTAATAGAATCATTTGATGATGATATTCGATGGGGTAGATTTATTATCAATAATAGAAATGGAATGAAATATATTAAGAGAGTTTCATTTCAGGATAATAATTTGGATGCCAGATATCCAATCACTTACGGAAGAATATCAGATATTGATGTGTTGGATGTTGCAAAAGAGCTTAATAAAAGCGGAATGATGCTTAGTTCCTTAAATAGAATTTTGAATAAGAAATACTCTATGCAATATGCTTTTCATACTGATGAAGCAGTTTCTTATATCAAAAAACTTAGTTATCAATCATTTTAAAAGGAGGTAAAAGATGGTTATTTCAAAAGAAAAAAAGCAAGCCTATATAGATGATGTTCAATCTGAGATGAAACGCCGTGGTTTTACCTCAGAGGAGATACCAGTAATAATCGGCAAGACTGGGTTTATGGACGCGATTGAACAATACCCTGAGGAACAATTACATTATGATGTTTCAGATGCGGTAGATGAGATAATTATGACAGCGGCTAGAAAATAAAAAGTGAATAAATGAATTATGTTATTGAAAAAATTGGTGTGGTGGAATATAGTATTCTTAGTAGAGGAAAAATTTCTAATCACTTAATTTTTTCGGACCTACTAAAATAAGGCTTTATGCCGAAACTAAGGACACCGACGGGTGTCCTTTTTCTTTATTAGGATGCTATATTAGTCGTTTTTATAGGAGGCGGATATGGCATTTCGAGTGGTTTTAATTGAGAGTGAATGTTCCGTTCATCTTAAATTAAATAATCTTCTCATTGATAAAGGGGAGGGAGAGATTTGGATTCCCCTTGATGACATTTCTATGATAGTTCTTGATAATCTGAAAATTGAAGTGACGGTTCGTCTTATGAGTACATTGGCGGAACACAACATTGGGGTTGTAATCTGCAATATGGACCATTTACCGATTGGCTTCTACAGTTCATACGATAATCATAGCCGAGTTTCAAAATGTATTGGATATCAAATTAATAAAGCTCAGGAATTCTATGATGCTTTTTGGAAAGCTATTGTGTATCAGAAAATTAGTAATCAAAAACAGGTGCTTGAAATATTGGGTAAAAGCGAAAATATAGATAAGCTCGAGAAACTTGTTTCTGAAATTAATGATGGCGATAAGACAAATAGAGAAGCACATGCGGCAAAAGTTTATTTTAATTCTCTAATGGGTACAACATTTTCACGTGGAAACGAGGATATACTTTTAAATTCGGGATTGGACTATGGATACACAATAATTCGTGCCTATATTGCTAGATTATGTGTGGGATACGGTTTGAATAGTCAATTAGGTATACATCATAAAAACGAGTTTAATAGGTTTAATCTTATTGATGATTTGATGGAACCAATAAGACCATTTATTGATTTATATGCTTATAAAATATTAGATGGTGAGAAGTATTTTAAGGTAGATCATAGGCGAAAACTTGTTAATTTTCTCAATCATAAAGTTCTATATATGGATAAAAAAATGTTTATTTCAAATATGATTGAAGAATATGTAGCACAATATGCAGCTATGTTAGCAGAAAAGAGAGACACAGTAGTTTTTCCGCAAATAATAAATTATTTAGGTGAAGAGGATGATAACTAAGTATATGAAAATGTTATGTATGTTTGATTTACCAGTTGATACGGCTGAGCAGCAAAGAGCATATAGAAAATTCAGGAAGGATATTATGTCCGAGGGTTTTATGATGATACAGTATTCAGTATACGCCAGGACTTGTCCCAATAGGCAATTTGCTCTGCAATTGGAGAAGCGATTACAAAAAATAATGCCTAAGGAAGGAAATGTAAGGCTTTTAACAGTTACAGAAAAACAATATGAAGATATGAAAATTATGGTAGGCAGCAAGAAGTTATCTGAAGAGGCTTTAAGCATTGAAAGGATGATTATCATATGAAACTAACGGTTAGAAATTGTAATGAAAAATACATATTATCATTTGGAAATGTGATGCAACTTTGTGGATGCAATATGCCGGTTAAAACAATTATTCTTGATTCGATATGTAAACATTTCTCTTCTGAAAAATATAAAGAATATGAGGAAAAATACATAGATAATATTGAGATTGATGGAGAAATTCCGGGAAGGAAACAATGGGAAAGCTATAGGATAAATTCAAAAGAAAGTATTATAAACTGTATACAATTAAATAAGAGTAGTATTTTAGGAAAATGTATAAAGGAGTACTCTGCAGGATTTGATTGTCAAAATGAACTTTTACAGATTGATGAAATTCTTTTGAGAATATTTGATAGACTTAATAAGATGATTCTCTCGGATGGCTTGATTGAACTACAGTATACACAGGAAGATTTATTTGGAATGATTCAGCAAACAACGGTTAGAACTACTGATGGAAGAGATATTCATGAATTAGAAATTGAAGATTTGTTAGACGTATTTCTAGAAATAATAGTTAAGCAACAGGAAATATTGCCTGAAAAGAGATTATATATTTTTGAAAACATAGATCATTTAGTAAGTAAACAATTATATGAATCATTTGTTGAAAGGTGTGCAAAGCTTACGAGAGAATCAAGCTTATGGTTTATATTTTCAACAAGTTTGGATGGATTTGTATATTTAGCAGAGGATTACTTTGAAAATATAAATATTATAGGTGATGATATATACAGTATGCCAGATTTTGAGAGGATAGTGGCTTTTATAAAGGAATATTATCCTGTTGAAAATAAATGGAATGGAGAAGATATAAAAAAGTTTTTGCCTAGGTTAATACAAAATATAGCTCAAAAGGATGTGTTGTTACAACCGGAAGAATTGGTTCTTTTAAAACTAATAAATGAATCAAATGGTATAAAGGAGAACTGGGAAAATGCCCCTAAAACCGCAGAAATACAATGCTTAAAAGCTGTGAGTGTGTTATAATAATTAGGGTGCTAGGAGCTAAAATGTTAATTAGATTTTTTATTCAACTGAATAGGAGACGTCCCATATATTGTATTGGAGAATCTAGATTTGACGTTTTAGTACCCGGAAAAATTAAGTGATTAGAAAAC